>JANRET010000072.1 GCA_030725885.1 Microbacteriaceae bacterium
GGATAGGTCGTTACGCGCAAGATCGACGAGCATGAGGTGTTCCGCACGTTCCTTTTGATCGTCGGCGAGATCCTCGGCGAGTTGCCCATCGCGCTCCGGCGTATCCCCGCGCGGACGGCTACCGGCGATGGGGTGGCTGAAGACTCGCCCCTCGGTCACCTTGACCAGCGCTTCGGGCGACGACCCGACGACCGCGAATACCTCGCGCGATGGAGTCTCGAGGCTGAGCAGGTACATGTACGGCGACGGATTGAGTGCGCGCAACATTCGATACACATCGACGCTCGAGGCATTCAGCGCGGTATCGAACCGTTGCGAGACGACCACTTGGAAAACGTCACCGTCGCGGATGAATTTCTTTGAGACACCGACAGTTGCGAGGAAGTCACTTTTCGCCGTCCGCGCGAGGGGTTCAATCGCCACCGGTCCGGGCGGGGACATCGGTTCCAATGTCAATTGGGTGCGCAATCGTGCGGCGATGTCGTCGAGGCGGCCACCGGCGGATTCCCAATCCGCAGAGGAGTCCCCCGACACCAGCACCGCGGTCGAAATGTACACCAGAGAGGTTTTGTGATCGAACACGAGAAGGTCGCGAACAAACAGCATTGCCTGTGCCGGAACCCCTGATTCATCCGGCGGCGCATCCGGAAGATTCTCGAGTTCGCGAATCGTATCCCAGCCCAAATAACCCACCAGCCCGCTAGTGAGCGGTGGCAAGTCGGTTGACGCTGGCGACGCCCATCGGGCGTAGAGCGCGTCCAGAGCATCTAACCGTTGGGGGGGCACGCTTCCACCAAACGCGGCGTGCTCGGACAACCCATAGTCCAACCACACCGACTGGTTATCCTCTTCTGTGAGGCATCCCCACGCCGACAATCCGACAAACGAATAGCGCGACCAGATTCCGCCCTGCTCGGCGGATTCGAGCAGGAAGGTTCCCGGTGCACCGCCCGTGAGGTGTGCATAGAGCGCCACCGGCGATACCCCGTCGATGAAAACAGTTTTCAACACCGTCACGACGGGACCCGCTTGCACTGCGGCATCGAATTCGGCGCGGGTCGTTGTCATGACGTGACCTGACCCTGCGGTGTGAAACAACTCGCGGAGCCCGTGTGGCACGCGGGACCGTTTTGATCGACAACGACAAGCAGTGCGTCGCCATCACAGTCCGCGGTGATTGAGACAAGCCGCTGGGAGTTCCCCGAAGTATCCCCTTTTCGCCAGAATTCGTTTCGCGAGCGGCTCCAATAGGTCACGAGACCCTCGGCGAGCGTCCGTCGCAGAGCCTCGGCATTCATGTATGCGACCATCAAGACATCACGGGTGTCGTGCTGTTGCACGACAGCAACGACGAGACCATCGGGCCCAAAATTCACGCCGTCGATGTTCACAATCTCACCTCGAACTCTTTCTCGCGAATCGCCGTTTTCACGTCCCCGATTGACACCTCATTGGTGTGAAAAACACTAGCGGCTAAGACTGCGTCAGCGCCGGCGTGGACAGCTGGAGCGAAGTCCGACAACTGTCCCGCACCTCCCGACGCGACCAGCGGAACTCCCGCGACAGCGCGAACAGCCGCGATGAGGTCGAGGTCAAAACCATCTCGCGTCCCATCGGCGTCAATCGAATTGACCAGCAACTCCCCCGCGCCTCGATTAAAGACCTCGACGGACCAGACGAGCGCATCGACCTCGGTTAACGTCCGCCCACCGTGAGTGGTGACGACCCACCCACTGTCACTGGCTGGGGAGCGAGCGATGTCAAGGGAAATGACCAGAACCTGCGCTCCGAATCGTGCGGCAATCTCGTCGACGAGATCGGGGCGCCCAATCGCCGCCGAGCTAACACTGACTTTGTCGGCGCCGTGCCCCAGCAACCGGGCAACATCGTCCGTCGAACGGATTCCACCGCCGACCGTGAGCGGAATGAATAGCGTTTCCGCGGTTCTTTCGACGATGTCATACATCGTCGAACGGTTTTCGACAGTCGCCGTGATATCGAGAAAGGTGAGCTCGTCTGCACCCTCGTCGTAGTAGTGCGTTGCCCGTTCAACGGGGTCACCCGAATCGAGAAGATTGGCGAAATTGACGCCTTTGACAACTCGCCCATTGGCCACATCGAGGCAGGGAATCACCCGGATGGCAGGGGACATCAGATTCGAGCCGCGTGAATTTCACTCACCAAGATGGCGCGAGCTCCCAACTCGTACAAATCGTCCATAACCTGGTTCATCTGTGAGTGTGGAACCATGACTCGGACGGCCACCCAGTCGGGGTCACGGAGTGGCGAAATCGTCGGCGATTCCAAGCCCGGAGTGATCGCGCTCGCCGCATCAACGAGCGAAACCGGCAAGTCGTAGTCCATGAGGACGAATTGGCGAGCCACCCGGACACCCGCGAGTCGGCGACGTAAAACGTCTATCCCGTCCGTGCTCGGGTTTGCCGACACAAGCACCGCGACGGATTCCAGAATTACGGGTCCGAAAGTTTCCAGTCCCTGACTCTTCAAGGTGGAACCGGTCGAGACGACATCCGCGATTGCGTCGGCGACCCCGAGCCGAATGGCTGATTCAACAGCTCCGTCCAATTGCACCAGTGTCGCCGAAACATTATGCGTCGCGAGAAAGCGGGACACGAGAGTCGAATAGGAGGTCGCAACCCGAATGCCCTCGAGGTCGCTCACGGATTTGAATGTGCCCGGCGAACCGGCGAACCGAAACGTCGATTCGCCGAAACCCAACTCGTCGATTTCCATCGCGTCGCTTGTCGAGTCGAGAAGCAGGTCCCGGCCGGTTATCCCGACGTCGAGCGCACCCGAACCGACGTAGGTTGCGATGTCACGCGGTCGCAGGTAATAAAACTCGACGCCATTACGTTCGTCGATGACGTGGAGCGAGCGCGGGTCGCGACGGCCACTGTATCCCGCCTCAGTCAACATGTCCATTGCCGTATCGGACAACGCTCCCTTATTGGGGACGGCGACTTTGAGCACGATGTTCCTTTGACTTAGAGGGTCGAGTAGACATCGTCGAGGGTGATTCCTTGAGCCACCATGAGGACCTGAACGTGGTACAGCAATTGCGAGATTTCGTGAGCGGTTTCCGCGGAGGACTGGTATTCCGCCGCCATCCAGACCTCGGCGGCTTCTTCGACAATCTTTTTACCGATTTCGTGAACCCCGCCATCCAACAGCGAGACAGTTCCGCTACCGGACGGCCTCTCGGCCTGAACAACCAGAAGTTCTGAATACAGTTGGTCGAAAGTTTTCACTCTCCAATCGTAACCTTCTAGCGGACCGCCAACAGGTCGATGACAAACACCAGGGTCTGTCCCGATAGACGGTGTCCTCCGCCCGCGGGGCCGTAGGCCCACTCCGGTGGACACACGAGCTTCCGCCGACCGCCGACCTTCATTCCAGGGATTCCCTCTTGCCAGCCGCGAATCAGGCCGTTCAGTGGGAACTCGATGCTCTCGCCGCGATTCCACGAGGCGTCGAACTCGTCGCCCTCGAACGTGACTCCGAGGTAATGGACCTCGACGGTAGCACCGGGCGACGCCGCCTCACCCGATCCAACGCTGAGGTCCTCGATGACGAGTTCGGTTGGTTCTGGTCCGAGTGTCGGTTCAATCTCTGGTTTTTCCACGGGGCTCCTATCGGTGTGAATGTTCTCGGGCAATCCTACGGAGGTTCTCCACGGCGAGTGCCGCGTTGTCCGTGCCGTAGACGGCGGACCCCGCAACGAATGTGTCCGCACCGGCCTCGGCTGCGGACTCGATGGTCTGTTCGGTGACTCCCCCGTCAACCTGGATCCAGAACGACGTTCCGGTTGATGCACGAAAATCCGCGACCTCGCGCACCTTGTTCAATTGCGATTCCATGAAGGCCTGTCCACCAAACCCCGGTTCGACGGTCATCACCAAAATCTGATCAAAATTGTGCGCGATATCGACGATGTCGCTGAACGGCGTTCCGGGCTTAAGAGCAATTCCGACTCGGGCGCCGATGTCCCGAATACGCTGGGCGGTCTGCACCGGGTTTGTCGTGGCTTCGACGTGAAGAGTGACCGAGTCCGCCCCTTGTTCGGCGTAACCCGGAGCCCAGGTGTCTTGGTCGGCAATCATCAGGTGAACATCAAGCGGAATCGGTGAGGTCGCCTTGATACGCTCCACCATCTGCGGTCCAAACGTCAGGTTGGGAACGAAGTGGTTGTCCATCACATCAACGTGCACGAAGTCGGCGTTGTCAATCCGGGCAAGTTCCTGGGCGATGTTGGCGAAATCGGCACTGAGGATACTCGGATTAATTCGGACGGTCATGGTCGTCAGGCTACCGCGTGCGCCGAATCAACTGCACGAACATCGCGTCCGTGTGGTGTCGATGGGGGTACAACTGGACCGCGTTACCGCGCCGAGCATTGGTAAGCGACGGTGCGACCTGAGTGATCACCGGGACGGTGTCGAGCGCTTCGGCTTCCCGATGGCGAGACAGCACCCACTCGACCACCTCGACAGTCTCTGCTGTCAGTGGAGAACAGGTCACATACGCGACCACTCCGCCGACGGCCACCGCGCCGAGAGCGGCGCTCAGCAAATCCCGTTGCAGGGTGACGAGTTGTGGAACATCGTCGATACTTTTGCGCCAGCGCGATTCCGGACGGCGTCGCAGCGCGCCCAAACCCGTGCAGGGCGCATCCACCAAGACTCTGTCGAACACACCGGGGTTCGATGCACACAGTTCGCGTCCATCGGCGACGGAAATCGTCACACCGCCCAGGAATGGAAGGATCGACCGGCGCACCAATTCCGCGCGGTGTGGCAACACTTCATTGGCGACGAGGGTGATCGACGCAGCAGCGGCGCACGCCGCTAACACAGCGGTCTTACCACCGGGACCCGCGCATAAATCGAGCCACCGTTCGCC
>JANRET010000073.1:0-1580 GCA_030725885.1 Microbacteriaceae bacterium
CTGATACAGCGGGCTGCGGGACTGGCGAACCACCGGAACGGAAATCGCGTACTGGTTGTTCTGCAGAAAGAACACGATCGGCGACTGGTAGGACTGCGCGAATACCAGTGCTTCGTTGACGTCGCCTTCGCTGCTCGCCCCATCACCGAAATAGACAATCGTGGCTTCGTCCGTGGATGCGTCGCCCGTGCCCGATTTCCCGTCCAGGGCCGTGCCCATCGCGTATCCGACGGCGTGCAGCGTTTGAGTTCCCAGTACGAGCGTGTACAGCCGGAACCGCGCATCGTTCGGGTTCCAACCTCCGTTGGTGTGCCCACGCAACAGCGCGAGAATCGCAACCGGGTCGACGCCGCGAATCCGCGCAACCGCGTGTTCGCGGTATGAGGGAAAAATTGTGTCGTGGTCGCGCGTCGCGAACGCCGACCCGACCTGCGCCGCCTCTTGCCCGAGGCTGGGAACCCAGAGGGCGAGTTGGCCTTGGCGTTGCAGATTTCCCGACTCGATGTCGAAACGCCTGGTCACCACCATCTCGCGATAAAAATTCTGAAGTTGTTCGTCGGTCAGCGCATCCACGAGGACACGATGCTCCGCGGTCCGGTCGCTTTCGACCACAACTCCGTCAACAGACAAGAGTTGCAGGGTCGCCTCGGTGTAGGGCATGGGTCAAGACTAACTGTTTCGGCTGTGGTGAGAGCCGTAAGGTATTGGTATGGTTCGTTTGATTTTAGGTCTCCTCATCAACACCGCAGCCCTGTGGATTGCGGACTGGTTTGTCGAAGGCATCCGCCTCGTTCCGTTCGGTGAGGGTGAACCCAACCTCGTCTTGTCCTACATCGCGGTTGCCGCGGTATTTGGGGTGGTCAATGCGGTCATCGGAAACCTCATTCGAATCGTCGCGTTCCCGTTGTATCTGCTCACGCTGGGTCTCGTTGCCATCGTCGTAAACGCCGGATTGCTCATGCTCGTCTCGCAGGTAACCCCGTTCATGGGCTTCGGTTTGGTCATCGATGATTTCTCCTGGGGCGTCATCGGCGCGCTCGTCGTGTCCCTGTCCAACTGGCTGATCGGGATTGTTCTGCGGCCGTTCATGAGCACGGGTCCGTCTAGCCGCTAGTCATTGCACGGAACCAGGTCGCGGTGCCCACGGTGGGAGCGTGGATTCGGGACTCCAGCGATTGCAGCGCCGGGTCGCCCAATTGCACGACCGCCTCGGAGGATGAACGGTAGTTTTCCACCCGGTGTGCGTCGGCGCCGAGAACCCGCGGATCGGGATGAACGAACCAGGTCGTACCGCTCGCGTTTCGCACGGTTCCGCCCAGCGCAGGAACCAGGTCTTCGGGGTGCGCGACGTGAACCGTCGGAACGCCCAGTGGGTCGGCCACGACTCCCACCGGGGTGCCGATCGTGAAAACGGCGTCCACGGTGTATCGCCCCGAACTCGCGAGCGCCAGTCCGATCAAACCACCCTGTGAATGTCCCGTGATGACGAGGGGGGTCGCGTGGGTCACCCCAGCGTCACGAAGGGCGGTTTCGGTGGCGGACAGTGACCGCGATTGTCCCGTGCGGAGAAAATCAACATT
>JANRET010000073.1:1590-13866 GCA_030725885.1 Microbacteriaceae bacterium
CCTCGAACCGGTGTCCGTGGGCTGAATCAAACCGGTCAATCCTCACCTGGCCGTCGCCGTCGGGAATCCGCATGCTCCGGTCGACGAGATTGCGGGGAGAGGGAACCGCCGCCCGGCGTTGCGTCACGGTCATCGGTTCGAAGCGGGGAGCCGTCTGCTCAACCACAGTGTGAGCCACAACCCACTGGCTGAGAGGGCGGAGCAACGGCCAGGGCGCACCGGTTGCCATGCGCGAACGTGTCGTTTCCCCCGGATCAATCGTCGCGATGACACCGTCAATATCGTCTCGGACATTCGCAATGTCCCGCGCGAGCCTGCTGAGATCGTGCCACAGCGCTACTCGCTCGGGGTCAAACTGGGTCCGGCTCGGGGCGCCTAACTCGGTCGCCGCGTCATTCAGCAACCCCACGGTGCGACTGAGGTCGTTCGCTCGGACGACGAGAGCGTCGAGGGTGTAACGGAAGGTCACCGCGGAAACGGAAATCGGCGGAATCATCCAATCGACCGCAGTCGCAACGACAACACGATGAGTCGGGCACGAAATTCCTCTGCGATGCCGTCGAACGCGTTTCGAGCAGGCCCAACCCAGCCTCCTCGGGATTGCGACACGGCTAATAGGGATATCGCATCGTCAACGAGGTACTGCACTGACGACGACGGTTCGCACAACACTCGACAAGTGTGGGGCTTCGTCCGTCGCGTCTCGGTTGAAAACGGACGAGGGTGGGACGGTGGTGCGAACCCGTGGGTTGGGGAGAAAACTGCGAGAATAGAGGCATGGCCCTCTCTCCTCAGCCGCTCAGCCCACTTGATGGTCGTTATCACGCGGCGGTGGCCGAAATCGGCGAACATCTCTCCGAAGCGGGACTCAACCGAGCACGTGTTCACGTTGAGATTGAGTGGATTATTCGTCTCGTCGACGAGGGGCTTTTCGGAGCGAAATTGAGTGCCGACGAACGCCTCAGCCTTCGTGACGTCGCCTCCAATTTTGCGGACGCCGATGTCGCGCGCATTGCCGAGCTAGAGGCGACCACCCAGCACGACGTCAAGGCGGTGGAATACCTTGTCCGCGAACACCTCGAGAAACGTGGTCTTTCGCGACTCGCCGAACTGACCCACTTCGCGTGCACGAGCGAGGACATCAACAACCTTGCCTATGGAATCACCTTCGGTTCCGCGGTTCGCGAGGTGTGGCGACCCGCGATGGCCGGTTTGGTCGAGGATTTGACCGCTCTCGCGCGTGCGGAACGCGACACACCGATGTTGTCCCGCACCCACGGACAACCCGCGACTCCGACCACGTTCGGAAAGGAGATTGCGGTTTTCGTCCATCGACTCACCCGTATTCTCGAGTCCATCGACAGCGTGCAGTTGTCCGGCAAGTTCTCGGGCGCGACCGGAACCTTTTCAGCCCACGTCATCGCCGCGCCCGAGGTGGACTGGATTCGAGTGTCCCGTGACTTCGTTGAGTCGCTCGGGCTCGAATGGAACCCGCTGACGACACAAATCGAGTCTCACGACAGTCAGGCGGCTCTTCTTACGCGCATTAGCCACGCGAACCGCATTCTTCACAACCTCTGCACCGACATGTGGACATACATTTCACACGGCTTCATCACGCAGGTTCCCGTTGCGGGCGCCACCGGTTCGTCCACCATGCCCCACAAAGTGAATCCGATTAGGTTCGAAAACGCCGAAGCCAATCTCGAGATCGCCTCCGCTTTGGGCGATTCACTTGCGGCAACCCTTGTGACGTCACGGCTGCAACGCGACCTCACCGACTCGACCTCGCAGCGAAATCTGGGCGTCGCCCTGGGCCATTCGTTGCTCGCGGTGACGAACATTCGGCAGGGGCTTACTCAGATTGCCGTGGATCGCACCGCACTGAGCGCCGACCTCGGTGCGAACCTCGAGGTTCTCGGCGAGGCAATCCAGACCGTCTTGCGTGCGGAACGAGCAGCCGGCACGACCTCAATCGACAATCCCTACGAACTCCTCAAGGAACTCACTCGGGGCAAAAGACTCACCGAAGCGGGGCTCCGGGCGTTCATCGAGGGGCTCGAGATGTCCGCCGACGGCAAAGCTCGCTTGCTCGCTCTCACTCCGGCGACGTACATCGGCCGAGCGTCGAAACTGGTGGATTACCTGCGTTAGTCGTGCGGGTTATTGTTGGGCTTTGTGACCTGTGGGCTCATCGCGAGAACCATCATGGCGAGAGTGATGATGGTGATAACAAACGTTCCACCGCCGGTAATCGAAGCCAGAGCAACGTCGCGAGTCACCATGAGCACAATTCCTCCGACAAAGAGTGCGGCGACGGTGGACAGGCCGACGAGTTCGGCGGGACGGGTTTTATCGCTTCGGGGCACGGGGTTTCGCCTTCGTTGTCGGGGGTGTCGGTCGCTTCGCAGGTTTAGCGGAAGCCGCCGGTTTTCGGGGGGTTTTAGTCACCGGGGTGCTCTTCTTCGCCGCGTGTTCGCGCGCGGCGCGGCGTCGTTTGACGATGACATCGATCGCTCCGATGAGCCCGAAAATTCCCGCGACAATCGCCCACCCACCGGTCAGGCCGGCTGCGGTTCGGTCGTTGGCGTCAACATTGAAATACGCAATCGATAGACCCACCGCGAGGACGCCCGTCGACCACAACCAAATCCGGTCTGCGCGTGCGAAGGCGCGCGACGTTTCAAATGCGACAAGAGCCACGGACAGGGATAGGGCGGTGGTCGTCGACATTTTCCCCATCGCGAGTCCCAGCACCGTCATGCCCACCACAAACACGGTCGCCCACAACGCCGCTTTGTTGAGCGCGGTGTCGGGGCCGTCCCACATCAACAAGGACACCGTCACAATCACGGTCAGCCATGTGAGGGCCGTGAACGTCGTGATGTCATACGTGAATGTGATGGTGAATCCGGCGATGAGCGCGGCAATCGAACGGGCAAAGGGCCGGGTGCTGTCCCGAATCGCGGCGAGTTGTCTCACGGCATTCCCCAGTGTCCCCATGTGTCAAGGATACGTGAATCGCTGGTTCGCGCGATTCCGACTACACCTGACCCACGTCGCTAAATCGCGAGTAATGACCTTCGAAAATCACGCGGACATCGCGCATCTCGCCGTTGCGGTGCTTGGCAATCAAAATCTCGGCATCGTTGGTGTTCTGGCCCTGTTCCATTTGCCGGTCGCGGTGAAGAAGCAAGACGATATCCGCGTCTTGTTCGAGGGATCCCGATTCTCGAAGATGGGACAGCAGTGGTCGTTTGTCCTGGGTTTGTTCCGGTCCTCGGTTCAACTGAGACAGCGCGACAATCGGAACCTCGAGTTCCTTGGCCAGTAGTTTCAACGCGCGCGAGAATTCCGACACTTCCTGTTGACGGTTCTCGACCTTTTTCCCACTCGTCAAGAGTTGCAAGTAGTCAATAATCACGAGCTTGATTCCGCGTTGCGCCTTGAGTCGGCGGCACTTGGCGCGGATTTCCGACAACGTGAGGTTCGGACTGTCGTCAATGTACAGCGGTGTCTCGCCGATTCGCGCTTGGACCGAGTTGATGCGCTTCCACCCTTCGGGCTTCAGTTCTTTGGCCTTGCGAATCACACTGAGAGGGACGCTCGTCTCCGCTGCTAACAGGCGCTGTGAGATCTCGCTCGCGCTCATTTCCAGTGAAAAGAACACGGTGGGCACGTTGGCACGCAGGGCGGAGGCTCGGGCGATGTCCAGGGCCAGGGTCGACTTTCCGAGTCCCGGTCGAGCGGCGATGAGAATGAGCTGCCCCGGCTGAAGTCCGTTCGTCACATCGTCGAGCTCGCGGAAGCCGGTGGGGACATCAATTCCTTCTCTGGCGTGCTGTGCTTGATTCTCCATTTCATTCACCGCGATGTTGACCGCGTCCGACAGCACCAGCGCATCGTGCGCCCCCGACGCCCGCCCAATGGCAAAGATGTCCATCTGGGCCTCGTTGACGAGTTCGGTCGGCTCACCTTCCGCGGCATAACCCAGTTGAGTAATTCGAGTTCCCGACTGGACGAGTTTTCGAAGAATCGACTTGTCCGCGACAATCCCGGCGTAATAACTGGCGTTCGCAGCGGTCGGAACCGACGATTCCAGGGTGTGCAGGTAGCTCGCCCCACCGACCTTCGCGAGGTTCCCTTCGCGCGTCAGTTGTTCGGTAATCATGATGACGTCAATGGGCTCGGACCGACCGAACACCGTGTTGATCGCGGTGAAGATGATTTCGTGTTTGGGGTAGTAAAAATCATCGCTGGTCAACATCCCGAGAACGACCGCAGCGGCATCTTTCGACAACAACATTCCGCCGAGAGTGCTCATTTCGGCGGCCTGGTCGTTCGGTGGAACACGCACGTCACCTGTCCCCGCGGGAACCAACTCGAGCTTCGGTCCGGCCATTAAGGATCCCATTCCCCTCGATTGTGCGTTTCGGAACTTTTAGTATGCGCGCGAGCGGTGACATCCTCCAACGCCACGCCACGCAATCTTCACGAACGCTACTTTTGTCCTGACCTCTGAGCAACCGGCGTTGTGGACAACTGTGTTGATAAAATGTGAACCACGCCGTCGATGTTGTGGAATTCGTGGGGATAACTGTGGATAACTAACCGCATTGGTTCCAAAAAATAGCTTCTGACCGGACTTTTTATCTCTCATTACCCTGTTTGTAAAGTTGTTTAGAGTTTAGGTTGAACCTTGAACTTTTCCACACTTTTTCGGGACCAAATAAAATTCAGCGCCCGTCACCGAAACCGATGACGAACGCTGAATTTGTGATTTCGGGGTTACTTGCGGGCAACCACGGTGAGGGCGAGAGTCGCCGACACCCCGTCATGAAGACGAACCGTTGCCGAATACGCCCCCGTCGACTTGATTGTCGTTCCGATTTCGATGGTGCGCTTGTCGATGTCCCCGAGCCCGGCTTCGGCAACAGCGGCGGCGATGTCTGCCGTCTTGACCGAACCAAAGAGCCGGCCCTCCGTGCCGGCTGAGGCCCGGACCGTGATCGTGGCGCTTTCGAGCTTCGCCTTCAGTGCCTGAGCTTCGTCCAGCGACGCGAGCGCACGAATGTTACGCGCCTGCTTGATGTCGGTCACTTGCTTTTCGCCGCCGCGGCTCCACAGAATCGCGAGGCCTTGCGGAACGAGATAGTTGCGCGCGTAGCCGTTTTTGACATCAACGACGTCTCCGGCCGATCCGAGGCCGGTGACCTCGTGGGTGAGAATGAGTTTTGCCATTGTCGTACTCCTTAACGGCCCGCGCCAGCATAGGGGAGCAGCGCCATTTCCCGAGCGTTCTTAACCGCGCGAGCGATCAGACGCTGCTCTTGGACGGACACACCCGTGATGCGGCGTGAGCGGATTTTTCCGCGATCCGAGATGAACTTGCGAAGGGTCGCGACGTCTTTGTAGTCGATGACGTCAACCCTGATTGCCTTTGCCGGGGGGAGCGCTTTTGCGCCCTTGCCCATGCGCGGCTTACGGCGGTCGCCGGTTGCCTTTCCTGCCATGGTTAATTCCTTTTCGTGAAGAGTTAGTTAGAACGGAGCTTCGTCGGTTGACGGCTCACTGGGACCCGCGCCCCACGCATCGCCACCGGCGACACCAGCGGAGTCGGGGCCGGTTACGGGCGTTGCTGCGGGTGCAGCCCAATCGTTTCCACCCACCGGCGGCGACCATTCGGCGTTGCCGGCAACGCCACCCGGCGCAGAGCTGGGGGCACGGGTGACCGCAGCGGTTGCATAACGCAACGACGGGCCGATCTCGTCCACCTCAAGTTCGATCGACGTGCGCTTTTCGCCTTCCTTCGTTTCGAAGGACCGCTGGCGAAGACGGCCGGTCGCGACGACACGTGATCCCTTGGTCAGGGACGACGCTACGTGCTCGGCAAACTCGCGCCAGACGCTCGCGCGAAGGAACAGTGCTTCGCCGTCCTTCCACTCGTTGCTCGCACGGTCGAAGGTGCGAGGTGTCGAGGCGATGGTGAAGTTCGCGACCGCGACACCGTTTTGGGTGTAGCGCATCTCGGGGTCAGCAGTGAGATTGCCAACAACGGTGATGATTGTGTCGTTAGCCATGGTGCTTACTCGACAACCGCTTCGGCACGTTGTGCGGCGTCGGCTGCTTCGATGGCCTGTGCGGCAATCCGAGCAACGGCCTCATCGGCGCGAAGAACCTTGGTTCGCATAATCGACTCGTTGAGCCGCAGCTGGCGCTCAAGTTCGCGCGTCGTCGCGGGATCCGCGGTGAAGTTCGCGACGGCATAAATGCCCTCGGACTTCTTCTGAATCTCGTAGGACAAACGACGACGGCCCCAAATGTCGAGGCTGTCGACGGAACCTCCGCCATTCGTGATGACGCTCAGGAATCGTTCGAGCGTCGGTTGTACGGTGCGCTCTTCGACCTCGGGGTCGAGAATCACCATTATTTCGTAGGGATGCATGACGTAACCCACCTCCTTTGGACTCAGCGGCTACAGAATTTCTGTAGCAGGAGGGTTGTGCATCTGGTGCATGTCACCCTGAGGGCAACCCTCCAACTGTAGTCGAAACTCGACTTCAGGACAATTCGCGTTCGGCCGCCCACGCGCGGAGCCGTTTTTCCGCCTCGTCTTCGCCGAGTAGACCTTCGTCGAGCCGCAGTTCCATGAGAAATGCCCGTGCCTCGCCGACAATGCGGCCGGGCGGCACATCGAGAATCCGCATAATCTGATCCCCGTCAAGATCAGGGCGCATCGCCTCGAGTTCTTCCCGCCCGCGTATCTGTTCGATACGTGCCTCGAGATTGCTGTAGGCGGTGTCCATTAACGCGAGTTTCCGCTCGCTTCGGGTGGTGACGTCACTGCGAACAAGAATGTGGAGCCGATCCAGCTCTTCACCCGCGTCTCGAACGTATCGGCGAATGGCGGAATCGGTCCAGAGCCCCTCGGTATAACCGAAAAAGCGCAGGTGGAGGCGGATCAGGTTACAGACTCGTGAAACCGTATCGTTGTCGAATCGCAGGGCAACGAGACGCTTTTTCGCCAACCGTGCTCCCGCCGCGTCGTGGCCGTAAAACGTGACGGCTTTGTCAGAGTCAAATGAGCGCGTCGAGGGCTTTCCGATGTCGTGAAGAATCGCGGCCAATCGTCCGATGATGTCGGGGGGGCTTCCCGGGTTCCGCGATTGTTCGAGGGCAATCGACTTCGTCAACACGGTCAGCGAATGTTCGTAGACATCTTTGTGGCGACCGTGCTCGTCGTGCTCTCGAATCAAGGTGGGCAATTCGGGCAGAAAAACATCCATCAGCCCCGTGTCCACGAGCGTGCGGATACCGGGGACTGGGTCGTCCGACCCCAACAACTTCACGAATTCATCGTGAACGCGCTCGGCGCTGATTATGAGAAGCGATTCGGCCATAGCGGTCATCGCGGTGACCGCGTCGTCCGCCAGCGTGAACCCGAGTTGGGACACGAACCGAGCCGCGCGCATCATCCGAAGCGGGTCGTCACCGAACGACTGTTCGGGCGAACTCGGGGTTCGCAGTTGCCGGGCAACGAGATCAACAAACCCACCGCTCGGATCGACGAGCGTGCAGTCGGGCAATCCCAGCGCCATGGCGTTGACCGTGAAGTCCCGCCGTAAAAGGTCATCCTCGATCCGTGTCCCAAACGCCACCATCGGTTTACGTGTCTCGCCGTCGTAAAGATCGCTGCGGTACGTTGTGATTTCGACCTGTTTATTGCGAACGAGCGCGCCGATGGTGCCAAAGTCTCGACCGATATCCCACGTCGTCGTCGAAATCGGAGTGACCACCCGCAGGATGTCATCGGGGTGTGCGTTCGTGGTGAAGTCAAGGTCGCTGAGGTCACGGCCGAGAAAAGCATCGCGGACCGGGCCGCCCACGAGTGCGAGTTCGTAACCGGCATCGCGGAAAGCGCCAGAAAGCGTCACCACAGTTTCGCTCGCCGCCAACGCGGCCAACCTCGCCATTGCGTCCGCCACACTGTCCATATGGCATCAGTCTAGACTTGCCGCTATGTCGGCCGTCGAAATTACAGGGGCTCGTCGGGTTCGCTCCGGTACGACTTTCGCCGTGATTTTCTCTCTTATTTGTTTTTTCGCGGCGCCCGCCATGGCAGCGCCAACCACAACCTTCTCTGTCGTGGTCCCGATTGTGGCGGTTGAGTCGGGAAACGAATTGTTGACGGTGGATGAACTATCGGCGGCAACGTCTCCCGGGGGAATCTGGTTCGAGTTGTCTTCCGCGGCAATCTCACACGGTGCCACCCTCGCCGTTGACTCTCGGATTGTCGCCAGCATCGTTGCGTTGGGGAACGACACGCCGGCTGGCGTAGCCTCGTGGCTTTCCGACGTCACCACCGCCTCGCCGCTGTACCTCCCGTGGGGGAACGCCGACCCGCTGGTTCTCGCATCGTTCGCCGCGTCGTATCGCATCTCAACGATTGCGCTCAGCAAGATTTCGACTATTCCGGCCGGTGATTTCGTCGGGTGGCCAACCGGGAACGCGGGCAAAAACCGAATCCTCCCGCGATTGGAAACCCTCGGATTTTCCACCCTCATCGTGGACGATGTGAGCTTCCCCGATGCGGCAGGATCTTTTTCCGCGGAGGTGACAGACCAGATTCGGTCGGCGGTTGCACCGGGCTCCACCGTCTCTCCCCAATCCGTCGCCGCCGAGATACTCCGAACGTCAAATGGCAGCACTGTAATTGCGCTCCCTCGCAATCCGCGCGATATCGACCCGCTGCGCGCCGCGGAGTTTCTCGACGCTCTACTTGCCGGGCCCGAAGCGGTCACACCGTTCCGGCCAGTGTCACTCGACGCGGTGGGGAAGTTTCGCGCACAAAAAATTCCCACCGTCGCGCTCCGAAATATAGAGGATCAGCATCGATTGGACCGAGACGTTTCGGCAATCGCGGCCAACCCCTCGGTCATCTCAACCCCACGACTGCGGCGCTTCTGTGTCATGGCGGGGATGATTGGGCAAAACGGGTTTTCCCCGGCCGCCCGTTCTTACGTGCAATCCTCCGAAATCTACGACGAATTCATCTCCTTCACGATCGGGGCTGACTTCACGGTTCTCGCGGACTCCGCCGAACTTCCCCTCACCGTGTCCAACTCCACCGCGTCCGACATCACCGTTGTTGCCCGTGTCAACGCGGTGTCGGGGATTGTCAACATTGCGAACCCGCAGCAGACCATCACGGTCCCCGCCGGGTCAAGTGCACAGGTTTCGGTGCCGATGGTGTCCGTTGCCAACGGTAAGACATCGATACGCGCTACCCTCACCACGGTCGACGGCATCCCCGTCAGCGAACCCGTTTACGTCGCAATTGATGTTCAAGCGGAATGGGAAGGCCTGACCCTCATTGCCTTCATCGCGGTCGTGTCGACGATTTTGAGCATTGGAATTGTTCGGACGGTCCGAGATCGACGGGCTCGCTCGTGAACCAGCGAATCGGTCGCTCCTCCCTGCTTCTCGGCTCAGGAACCGTGGTGTCACGCGTGTTGGGTTTCATCAGTGCGGTGGTCTTGGCTCGAACAGTAGGGCTCGTCGGATCGGGGGCAGACGCCTTCGCTCTTGCCAACCAACTCCCCAACAGTGTGTACGTGATCGTGGCGGGTGGGGTGCTCAGTTCGGTGTTTGTCCCGCAGATTGTCAAAGCCCAACTGAACGACGACGGTGGCGCCGCCTACATCAATCGGTTACTAACTCTCGGGCTGAGCGTGGTGTTGATCGTGACCGTTCTCGCCGTGGCCGCTGCACCCCTGCTCGTTCGCGTGTACACCCAGCATTCAACCGATGGGAGCGGTTCGGGATTTGGCCCCGGCGAGCTCGGTTTAGCCACAGCTTTCGCATGGTGGTGTTTACCGCAGGTATTTTTCTATGCGTTGTATAGCCTCGTCGGCGAGGTCCTCAACGCGAAGGGGGTATTCGGCCCGTTCACCTGGTCGCCCGCACTCAACAACATCGTTGCAATTGCAGGAATGTTGTGGTTCGGCGCCGAATTTACCGGAAACGTCTCGGTCGCGAGCGATTGGAGCGGCACCGAGATCGCCATCCTCGCGGGCACCGCAACCCTCGGCGTGGTGGTGCAATCCGTGGCGCTGTTCAGTTTCCTCGGTCGCGCAGGAATCCGTTTTCGGCTAGATTTTCGTTTTCGTGGGGTTGGCCTTGGCACCACAACCAAACTCGCCGCCTGGACTTTCGGGATGATTCTTGTCACTCAAATCGCCGGTGTTGCCCAAAGCAACATCGCCTCGCTCGCTACGGCCTACGACGAGCCCGGCCTCGCAGTCCTCCGATTCGGATGGCTCGTCTTTATGCTGCCGCACTCGGTCATCACGGTGTCACTCGGAACCGCCTATTTCACCCGGATGAGCACCGACATCCGCGATGGGCGCTGGGACCAGCTCGGGCTCGATATCCGTGAGTCACTATCCCGAATTTCAATGTTCATGGTCATCAGCTCGGGAGTGCTGTGGCTGACCTCGGCGTACGTCGCGGGTGTTTTCGCCACACAAACCGGTGGCGGAATGGCAAGCGTGATTGCGTTATTCGCTATCGGCCTCGTTCCCTTCGGAATCGCATTTGTTCTTCAGCGCATCTTCTTCGCGCTCGAGGACACGCGAACTCCCTTTCTCGTCCAGCTCGCTCAATCGGGCATCTTTATCCTGGGGGCTCTGTGGGTCGGAACTGGACCGGTCGAGAACATCGCCAACGGAATCGCGCTGTCCATGACCGCCTCGATCCTGTTTCAATCGATCGTGATGGCGGTGTTGCTTCGACGCCGGCTCGGCGAACTCGGCGGGCGGGCGCTGGCGCTTTCGTTGATGCGATTCCTCGGTGCCGTGGTGCCGGCTCTCGGAGTAGGCATCGTCATTCGCAACGCGCTTCCGGACACGGGCGGGTCACTGCTGGCCAGTGTGGCTTTCGCCGCTCTCATCGGACTGGGTATGGGTCTTGTGTATCAATTCACGCTGCTGGTGTTCCGAGATCCCTCCGCAACCGCCTTGATTGCACCGCTGCTCCGCCGCGGGAACAAGCGACCGTAAACTGACATCAGACTGTTGTCGAAAGGGACTCTGTGCGCGAACTTGTTATCATCGGATCCGGCCCCGCGGGCTACACCGCGGCGATTTATGCCGCGCGAGCCGACCTATCCCCGCTCGTCATCACCTCGAGTGTCGAAATGGGCGGTGACCTCATGAAAACCACCGATGTCGATAATTTCCCTGGTTTTCCCGAAGGAGTGATGGGTCCGGACCTCATGATGGGCATGCAGGCACAAGCCGAGCGGTTTGGTGCCGAGTTGTTGTTCGACGACGCAACCGTGGTGGACCTAGCCGGTCCCGTCAAACGAATCACGGTCGGGAATGGCGATGTCATCGAGGCTAAAACCGTCATCCTGTCCATGGGAAGCGAATATCGCCGGCTCGGCCTCGCGGACGAAGCGCGCCTTTCGGGCTTTGGTGTCTCGTGGTGTGCAACCTGTGACGGAGCGTTCTTCCGGAATCGCACGGTCGCCGTCGTGGGTGGAGGCGATTCCGCGATGGAAGAAGCGACGTTCCTGACAAAGTTCGCGGACAAAGTTCTTCTCGTTCATCGATCCGACCAGTTCCGCGCGTCCCCCGCCATGCTCAATCGCGCGAAAGCGGACCCCAAAATCGAATTCGTCACGAACGCCGCGGTGACGGAAATTCTCGGCGCGGAGACCGTTGCTGGTGTGACCCTCGCGATGACCGACGGTTCCTCCCGCACGCTCGACGTCGACGGGCTATTCATCGCGGTCGGCTCGGATCCGCGAACTGCGTTGATTGCGGACGAAGTGACGCTGACCGACGCGGGGAACGTGTGGGTAGACGGACGCTCGTCGCGAACATCACTGGATGGCGTTTTTGCGGCCGGCGACATTATCGATCCGACCTACCGCCAAGCAATCGTGGCGGCGGGCTCGGGAGCGGTCGCCGCGATGGACGCGCAGCACTTCCTGGAGTCGTCTAACCACTAGCACTCGTTAGGATGGGGGTTACCACTCGAAAGGGAACCCATGAGCAGTGCACGCGACGTCACCGACCTGACGTTTGAGGCGGAGGTTCTCCGCAACGACAAACCCGTCATTGTCGACTTCTGGGCTCCGTGGTGCGGTCCGTGCCGGGCAGTTTCTCCGATACTCGACGCAATCGCAGAGGCACACGCCGACAAAATCGACATTGTGAAGCTCAACGTGGATGACTTGCCGCCGGTGACGGTGTCGGCACCACCCGTTAC
>JANRET010000073.1:13876-15598 GCA_030725885.1 Microbacteriaceae bacterium
CAGTACAACATCCTGAACATTCCCGCGATGAAGGTGTTCCAGGGCGGCGAAGTTGTCAAGACCGTGGTTGGCGCCAAGCCGCGGCCCGCGCTCGAGCAGGACCTGGCCGAGTTTCTCGCCTAACCAATCCTGTATTTCTGTCCAAAAAATAGCGCCTGAACGGGTATTTTATTCCTTTTCCGACACGCCTAAAACGTCGGCAATCCGATTGAGATCGGACACCGTGGCGAATTCAATCGTTATGGTCCCGCGGCTCGTTCCCACCGCAACTTTGACGCGAGTGTCGAGCTTGTCCCCCAACCGGCCGGCAATCGCATCAAGGTGGTCGCGGCGCGAGCCGGGACGCGGTTTGGGCTTGGCGGGCCGGGTAGTGCCCGATCCGAATGTTGCCGCGGCGGCTTCGGCTGCCCTGACGGACAGTTCCTCGTTGACGATTTTGGTCGCGAGCTTTTCCTGACCTGCGGCGTCGGTCAACGAGAGGATCGCCCGAGCGTGTCCCGCCGAGAGAACCCCCGCCGCAATCCGCTGCTGAACTTTCAACGGCAATTTGAGTAGCCGAAGCGTGTTGGTAACCTGTGGGCGTGACCGTCCAATTCGCTTGGCCAGTTCGTCTTGGGTAATCCCGAAGTCGGACAGTAGTTGTTGGTACGCGGACGCCTCTTCAAGAGCATTGAGGTTAGCGCGGTGAAGATTTTCCAGCAATGCGTCGCGAAGCATGTCCGCATCTTTCGTGTCGCGGATAACGGCTGGGATCTCGGTGAGTCCAACGGCCTTCGACGCACGCAGCCGCCGCTCGCCCATGACGAGCTCGTACGTGGCATCCGCTCCGGTCCCACTCAGGGGTCGAACGACGATCGGTTGCAGGACGCCGAATTCCCGAATTGAGTGTTCGAGTTCGGCCAATTCCTCGGGTCGAAATTCCGTTCGCGGTTGGACCGCATTGGGAACCACGTTGTGGGGGTTGATGAGTTGAAAACGCGCCCCAGGCACATCGCGTCCAGCCTGTGTGCCGTCCTGCGGAAAGAACACGTCTACTCCGCGGTCGGACACTCCGTCTCCCGAGGTCGGGATAAGTGCGCCAATACCTCGGCCCAATCCAGTGCGTTTTTCCGCCATGTCAGTTAACTCCTCGTTCGGCAAATTCGATTGCCGCCTCGCGATACGCGATTGAGCCGACCGAATCGTGGTCGTAGTCGATCACGGTCTGTTGGAAGCTCGGCGCTTCCGACACCCGGACCGATCGGGGTATCACCGACCTAAACACAATGTCCGGAAAGTGACGGCGAACTTCCTCTGCCACTTCGCGCGACAGATTCGTCCGGTGGTCGTACATGGTCAACAGCACGCCCGTGATGCTCACTCGAGGGTTCAAGAACCGCTGGACCATCGCGATGTTGTCCCACAACATGGTGACCCCTTCGAGCGCATAATACTCGGCCTGAATCGGAACAAAGACTTCATTCGCGGCGGTCAACGCATTCACCGTCAGCAATCCGAGTGACGGTGGACAATCGATAAAGATGTAGTGCGGCTTGTCCTCTGTCGTGGACAGATAATCCTCCAGCGCCCGCTTGAGTCGAGTTTCCCGCGCGGACGCCGGAACTAATTCGATTTCGGCACCCGCAAGGTTGATTGTCGCCGGAATGCAACTGAGATTGGGATTGTTCGGACTCTGTTGAAGAACGGACTGTATCGATGCCGAGCCGACAAGCACTTCGTAGG
>JANRET010000073.1:15608-23122 GCA_030725885.1 Microbacteriaceae bacterium
CGCGTTCCCTTGTGGGTCGAGATCAATCACCATGACTCGGGCGCCGAGCCGCGCTAACGCGGATGCACTGTTGACCGCGGTAGTGGTCTTACCAACCCCACCTTTCTGGTTGGACAGGGCGACGATCCGCGTGTGACGAGGGAGTGGGGCGGTGCGTTGCGCCAAGGCCGTCCGCCGCCGCGTCAGGTCCATCAATTCCGTTGCCAGAGGTGTCGCGTCTGCTTCGCTCATCGCGCGTACCCCTTCCTCACCATCCATGCCGGTCATCGGCCCGTCACCTGCGAATGTTTCACGTGAAACATTGAGCCTCCGTTAGGTTACCCCACCGTGGCCGTGAACAATCGAGTCGGCTCGTCAACTGTACCTAGGCCGAGGGTTTGGGTTTTCACTTCGGTGACGCGATGGCGATGAAAAATCGGCTGGGCATCATCGATTTCAGCGTCGATTCGTTGTCCCTTCAATAAAGCGAGCTGTCCGCCCGGCACAACCAACGGTGCCAGCATCGGCACCAAACCCTTCAATGCTTTGACGGCGCGTGCGGTAACCACGTCAAAAGATTGGCGTGGCGCGTAGTCCTCGGCTCGCCCGGTAAAAATTGACACATTCGATAAGTCAAGTTCCTGAACCTGTTCAACCAGCCAGCGCGTTCGGCGCTCGAGCGGTTCAATCAGGGTCACGTCGATGTCAGGACGAATCATCGCGATGACCAGCCCGGGTAGCCCGGCACCGCTGCCTACATCGGCAATCGACGCTCGGCCACCTCGAACACCCTGTGCCGGAAGTTCCGGCGCGAGTAGCGCACAGTTAAGGATGTGGCGACTCCACAATCGGCGTGCCTCGTCCGGACCGATGAGACCCAATTGTTCTCCGCGTAACCCCAGATTTCGCGTGTACGCTCTCACCGTGTCAAGTGCGTCACCACACAAGCCTTTCGCAGCTGTCGGTTCCGATTCGATAGCGGAATGTTTCACGTGAAACTATGCGTTGCTGATGACGGTGTGGCGATCCGCGCCCTCACCCTCGGAGTGTGACTGCAATCCGCGCTCGCTGACAAAATCATGAACCAACTTGCGCTCGTAGGACGACATCGGAGGAAGTGCCGCTGACTGAGCGCCTCCCTCGATTCGCTCCACCGCGCGATCAACCAGCCGCTCGAGCTCTTTCGATCGAGCATCTCGTGACCCGGCAACGTCCAAAATGAGCCGCGAAAATTCACCCGTTTTGGTGTGAACCGCGAGGCGCGTGAGTTCCTGCAGCGCCGACACGGTGTCTCCTTTCGCGAGTACCTTGAGGTGATCGCTGTCCGTAGCAACGACCGAGACGTAGTCGCGGCCATTCGAATTGGTGATTTCTAGGTCGCCGTCTAAGTCAGCGATGTCCAACAATCCTTCAATGTAATCCGCGGCGATGTCCGCGGCGTCTTTGTTCTCCGACATTATTTCTTTCCCTTTCCGCGCTTGGCACGGTTCTTCCCCATCGGCTGCTGCCGCTGCGCAGGCTTCTCTTCCTCGATGACGTCCGCCTCGAGGACAATTCCCTTACGCAAGTTCTTTTTCGTCTGTCGCTCTTGCCACGCCTGAAAAGCCTCGGATCCGGGCGTCGGCATGTTGCGGATCACAACAAATTGTTGCCCCATGGTCCAGAAGTTCGAAACGAGCCAGTACATCATGACTCCGAGCGGGAATGCGAATCCTGAAAACAGGAACACAAGGGGCAAAACGTACAACAGGATCTGCTGTTGCTTGTAGGTCGGGCTCTCCTTCATCGCGGCCGAAATGTTCTTGGACATGATTTGCTTCTGGGTGATGAACTGCGACACGGTCATCAGAACCACCATGACCCCGGCCGTCCACACCACAATCCAGTCACCCTCCGATGACGACATGGATGCGTGTAGCGGTGCGGTCCCAAAAATAGTCGCCGCCCCAAAATTTTTCGCGAGATCGAGGTTCATGAGCCCAATCCCAGAGAGCCCAAGCGCCGCATTGTTCAAGGTGGTGAACAGTCCAAAGAACACGGGCATCTGAAAGAGCAACGGAAGGCACGACGAGAATGGTGACGTCCCGTGCTTGCCATACAGCGCCATCGTCTCCCGCGTCATCGCTTCGCGCGAAAACTGGTCACGCTTGCCCTTGTACTTATCCTGAATGCGCTTGAGGTCCGGCGCCACTTCCAGCATCTTTCGTTGGCTCTTGATCTGCCTGACAAAAACCGGGATGAGCGCTGCTCGCACAACGAGGACTAGACCAGTTATGGCGAGGACCCAGGTCCACCCGTCGAGTGGATCCAGTCCAAGGGCTGTGAGAGCCGTGTGGAAACCGACGAGAAGCGCTTCGATTACCCAACGGAAGGGCCACAAAATCATTCCAAGAATATCCGGCATTACTTTTCTTTCTGCTGGGGAAGTGCGAATCCAAAAGTCGAGAGAGGCACGTTACCCACCATTCTGGCAGGTACATCGTCAATTCCACCACGCGCCCATGGATTACAGCGAAGAATCCGCCACAACGTCATTGCGCCGCCCTTGAGAACTCCAAACTGTTGGATTGCGCCGAGGCCGTAAGCCGAACATGTGGGGTGATACCGGCACACATTTCCGTATAGCGGCGAGACCACTGTGCGCCAGCCGCGGATGAATAGGATGATGACATTTCGGGGGAACAAAAACAGCCAGGCGATTGCCGGGTGGCGAATCATGCGGCCAGCGCCCCAAGAATATCGGTCTTGATGTCCTCAAACGAAGGTTGTCGTCCTTCACATCGAAAGCGCACAATAGTGTCGCCCGTCATGTCGCCCGTGTCCACCAACTCCCGACATATTGCGCGGGTCCGGCGGCGCAAAAGGTTTCGAACAACAGCATTGCCGCACTTGGTGGTAACAATAACGCCCACCCGGCAGAGGCCGGATGGGCGTCGATAAACTATGACGAATGTCATGACGTGCTTGGTGCCCCGCCGCACAACCTGCCGAAAATCATTCGGCGTTACGATCCGGTTGTGTCGTTTCAGCATCGCGTCGGGCTAGACAGCAATCTCGCTGCGCCCTTTGCGGCGGCGGGCAGCCAGGATTGCGCGTCCTGCACGCGTACGCATACGCAGACGGAAACCGTGAACCTTCGCTCGGCGGCGGTTATTGGGCTGAAAGGTACGCTTGGGCATTGTGTTCTCCTCGGCGAGTAGCCGGAACAGTCGGGGATAATTTATGTGTTAAAGCACAACCTGAAAAGAATAGGGCAGGAATCGGGACGAGTCAAACCGCGCAACCGCGTTATCCACACACGACGCCTCACTTTTTGTGCGTTGGGAATTATGGCTAATATGGTGACTTATCCACAAGCACGAAATGGGCGGGACAAAAGCAATGACTTCTCTTGACGACCTTTGGCGCAATGTTGTCAATGAGGTCTCTCGTGGAATCGACGTCTCCCCTCGGATCTTAGCTGTGGTCGAGTCCGCCGTCCCGCAGGGGATCATGGGCGGGACCCTGTACCTAGAGGTGGATTCCGACTTCGCGCGGGACATGATTGATCAGCGCGCACGAGATGAAATTCTGTCGGCCTTGGCCATGGTCTCGACGGAAATAGAAACTGTCAACAATTTCGCTCTGGTTGTGAACCCGTCGATGCGCGAGACTGACGAAGAATTAGTCGAGACCCCGGCTCCAATCGCGCCCAGGAGCAGCTCCGCATCGGCCACCCAACCGAGTGATGCCCGACTCAACCCAAAATACACATTTGATAACTTCGTAATTGGTACGTCCAATCGCTTTGCTCACGCGGCCGCGTTGGCGGTGGCAGAATCCCCCGCGAAGGCTTACAACCCCTTGTTCATTTACGGTGGTTCGGGATTGGGGAAGACGCACCTTTTGCACGCAATCGGACATTATGCGCAAGGGTTATTCCCCGCGATTCAAGTGCGATACGTGTCGTCCGAAGAATTCACCAATGACTACATCAACGCAATCGCGCTGAGCCAGATGCCACAGTTCAACCGACGTTATCGCGATGTCGATCTGCTTCTGATTGATGACATTCAATTTCTTGGTGGGAAAGACGCTACGCAGGACACGTTCTTTCACACGTTTAACACCCTCCATGAACATGGAAAACAGGTTGTCATCACGAGTGATGTTCCGCCCAAACAACTCGTCGGGTTCGAAGAGCGCATGCGCAGCCGGTTCGGCTGGGGGCTCATTACCGATATCCAGGTTCCCGATCTGGAAACCAGGATTGCTATCCTTCGAAAAAAGGTAACCCTGGAAAATCTCGACATCGAGGACGGGGTTTTGGAGTACATCGCATCCAAAGTGTCGTCAAATATTCGTGAGTTAGAGGGCACGTTAATCCGCGTGACAGCCTTTGCCAGTCTTAATCGAGTACCGGTCGATCTTTCGCTTGTACAAACAATCTTGAAGGATCTCATCACCTTGGACGACGGTGATATTTCCCCGACCGACATCATCGAACACGTGGCTCGATATTTTGAAGTTTCTCTGGACGATATTTATGGAACATCCCGGGCTGCGGCCATCGCTCAGGCCCGACAAATCGCGATGTATCTCTGCCGGGAACTCACCTCGTTGTCTCTTCCTAAGATTGGTCAGCTCATTGGCCGCGACCACACGACCGTGATGTATGCAAACAACAAAATCACCGAACTAATGAAAGAGCGACGGTCGATCTATAACCAGGTGGCAGACCTCACCCATGTCATCAAACAATCATCCCGCTAAACGGTTTTTACACAGGGGTTGTTGATAAAGCTGCCATGAACCGCGGAACTAGTCTTCACGCGGTGGATAACTTGTCCCGTCCACCACGTACTCTTCCGGTCGCTGGTTTCTATCCACAACATGCTGACAACTTTCACCGTTGTAGTTCAGCCAAGAACAGAAGTTTTTGACGAGTTGCACACATATCCACCGAGGTTAAGACGATTATGAGTCCCTGTTAAGGAATCAATTCATAACAATCTCATTGTCAGCACGTCGCCGGTTTGTGGCACAATAAGAGACCGCCCCAATTTGAAAGGCTTGTCGTGAAGTTCCAATCCAATAAAGATGTGCTCGCCCAGGCGGTTATCTTCGTCACGAAACTTCTCACGGCAAAAAGCACCAACCCGGCCCTTACCGGCGTTCGCATCGATTGTGTCGATACCGGCGTTACCTTTGCTTCGTTTGATCACGATGTGTCCACTCGGACCACGATTGATAGTGACGTCGCCGTAAAAGGATCGGTTTTAGTGTCTGGCAAACTCTTAGCGGATATCGTTACCCGGCTTCCCGGAGAAACGGTCAGCGTAGCGCTGGTCGACAACAAACTCGTTATTTCGTCAGGGACATCGAAGTTCACCATGTCCGTTATGCCCCTCAACGAGTATCCGAACCTTCCGGAAATTCCGCCGACCATGGGCTCTTTTGACGGCGAGCTCCTGGCCGAGGCCATTGCTCAGGTCGGTGTCGCGGCGTTGAAAGACGATGGGCAACCAGCAATTATGAACATCTCGGTTGAATTTACGCCGGTTGCTATCTCATTCACCGCCACAGATCGTTATCGAATTGCGTCTCGCGACATCCCAGGGAAAGAATCTTCCTCCACTGAACCCATGCAAAGTTTGGTTCCTGCTCGTGTGCTGATTGAAGCAGGAAAAATGTTTCAGACTGACGAGACGGTTACTTTCGCACTCGTGGCGGGTGGGGAACGTGAATTGCTGGCCATTTCCGCGGGCACCCGTGTGGTGACATCGTCGCTGGCAAAAGGATCGTTCCCTAAAGTACGAGGGCTGTTGGACGAGAAGGGCGGCGGCTCGTCCTATGCAATCGTGCTGTCCTCCGACCTGGTCGACGCAACCCGGCGCATGTCGCTCGTGCTTGAACGAGACGGGGCAATCAAATACACATTTAGTTCAGAGGGCGTTTTGCTGGAAACAAGTGCGGCAGAAACAACCAGTGCCAGCGAAACGGTAGACGGCCACCTCGTCGGAGACGAGATATTTGTGTGGCTAAAGCCCCGATTGGTTATCGATGGAGTGGCCGGGGCTCACAGCGAGTTCGTGAGATTGGGGTTCACGCCGTCGTCCGATCCGGCCAAGGCGGGGCCCGTGTTATTCACCGCCCACTCATCTAAAGATTCGTCCTTGGTGGAACAGGCTTACCGCTACCTCATGCAGCCCAACCTGCTTAATCGGTAGTCCATGAGAATTCTGTCCGCAGAGCTAACGAGCTGGCGGAACTACCAACAACAACGGTTGGTCTTTGATGGTTCCCCAACAATATTCGTTGGGTCGAACGGTCAAGGCAATACTAACTTTGTCGAAGCACTGGTGTATGCAGCACTGGGACATTCGCATCGAACCGCGAATGATTCGGTCGTGGTTCGTAGCGGCGCGGCGGAAGCTGTCATTCGCATCACAGTGAGCCACAACGATCGGAAACTTTCCATCGATCTCAAAATCGCTGCAGCCGGCAGCAACGTCATTCGCGTGAACGGGTCCCCCTCCTCACGGCGCGACCTTGCGCGGTTGCTACCTCTCGTGTTGTTCGCACCCGAAGACATGGATCTAATTCGAGGGGAACCCGACCACCGCCGAACCTTCATGAACGATGCGCTCACCGAGTCGTCGTCGACCATGGCAGGAGCCATCAGTGATTATGACCGCGTTCTTCGCCAACGCAACATGCTTCTCAAATCACTGCGGACTAACCCTCAAGCCGATCACGGAACGCTAGACACATGGACCAACAGTCTGGTTGATTATGCGTCCCGGATTATGCTGGCGCGTCGGCGATTGGTGGCTGAGTTGGTAGTCGATTTTACGGGCCATTACCGCGCAATCGCGTCGTCCGACGATCTGGCTATACTCTCCTTGTCCGAGTCAATAGGTTCCACAACCACTGATGGGGATATCGCCACGCAACTCACCGAGAAATTTGCGGCAATCCGACGAGATGAAATCGATCGGGGCATGACTCTGGCCGGTCCCCACCGGGATGATCTCGTTATAACACTCAACTCGCTGCCCGCGCGCACGCACTCTAGCCAGGGGGAAGCATGGTCGGCTGCGCTCGCCCTTCGGCTTTCTCAAGTGGACCTGCTGCGTCGAACATCTGTTGCCGGCGACCCTGTTGTGGTGTTAGACGATGTTTTCTCTGAGCTCGACGAAGGTCGTCGTTATCGACTTGGCGAACACCTCACCGGGATAGAGCACGTCATCATCACCGCCGCGGATGTTTCGACCATTCCTGATAGCCTCACAGGTATCCAACACGTCGTCACGAACGGACACATAGATGTCGAAACTCCCCGTTGACACGGCCGAAGCGGTGCGGTTTTTCCACCACATCGCCGAGGTTTTTTCGGGACGGAAGCGCAGAACAGCGGTGGTCACCGCGGACCCGATTGGCTCACTCGCTTTTGAGAATGGTCGCGACCCGCGGACGATCGGCGATCTAGTCGGTACCGCGATTACCGATCGCGGATGGGCACCGTTCCTGGCGCGGGAATCGGTACTCGAAAA
>JANRET010000073.1:23132-25413 GCA_030725885.1 Microbacteriaceae bacterium
GATCACCGACAACCAGGTAACGGTTCGTTGTGACTCGTCCGCGTGGGCAACCAACCTTCGTATTATGCGTCACGAAATTCTGGCGGGCATTCTCGCCCAATTCCCCAATTCCGGCCTCGTGAAAATTTCCGTGGTTGGACCGGGGGTACCCAATCAAATTCGTGGCCCCCGTAGCGTCAAATGGCGTGGCCCTCGAGATACTTACGGCTAATTCGACACTTTTGCTGGCGACGGGACATTGAGGCGCGCAGAAGAGCGAATTTCCTCTCGGGGAACGCTGATCGGCGGTAGAATAGAAGTCACAAGATTGGTCCTCACGGGGCGCCACAGAGGAGTTCTAATGGCCGGGAAAAAACCGCAGGAAGCCCCCGACGAATACGAAGCCGGGAACATTCAAGTTCTCGAGGGACTGGAAGCCGTTCGCAAACGCCCCGGTATGTACATCGGTTCGACTGGCGAGCGAGGTTTGCATCACCTCGTCTACGAAATCGTTGACAACTCGGTGGACGAAGCGCTCGCCGGACACTGCAGCCTGATCGACATCACGATTCTTGCGGATGGCGGTGTCCGAGTGGTGGACAACGGGCGCGGAATCCCGGTCGACATGCACCCAACGGAAAAGAAATCCACGGTCGAGGTCGTGCTCACCATCCTTCATGCGGGCGGCAAATTCGGCGGCGGCGGGTATGCCGTGTCGGGCGGACTGCACGGGGTGGGGTCGTCGGTCGTCAACGCGCTGTCCACCACTCTCGAGGTCGACGTCAGGCGCCAGGGAAACGTTTACTCCCAGCGATTTCACGACGGAGTGCCCGAAAAGCCCCTCGCCAAAGGAGTCGCGACCGTCGAAACCGGGACGACAATCACGTTTTGGCCGAACGCCGAAATATTCGAAACCACACACTTCGATTACGAAACCCTGCGCACGCGATTCCAGCAGATGGCCTTCTTGAATAAGGGCTTGCAAATCGACCTGAAAGACGAACGCGGCAGCACGCGTTCGGATTCGTTCCGCTACGAGCGCGGGTTGATGGATTACGTCGAGTTCCTCAATTCCGCCAAAAAAATCGAGGTCATTCACCCCGACATCATCGGGCTCGAATCCGAGGACGCATCGCGAACGATTTCGCTCGAACTGGCGATGCAGTGGACGAATTCGTATTCCGAAAGCATCCACACCTACGCGAACACGATTAATACGCACGAGGGCGGAACCCACGAAGAGGGCTTCCGAGCGGCGCTCACCACGTTGATCAACAAGTATGCGCGCGACAAAGGGTTGTTAAAAGAAAAGGACGAGAACCTGTCCGGTGACGACGTACGCGAAGGACTCACCGCGGTGATTTCCGTGAAACTCGCCGAGCCTCAGTTTGAAGGACAGACGAAAACCAAATTAGGAAACACCGAGGCGAAGTCCTTCGTGCAAAAGGCCGTCGGCGACAAACTCGGCGACTGGTTCGACAGCCACCCGGTCGAGGCGAAAGAAATCATTCGCAAGGCCATACAGGCATCGGCGGCACGCATCGCCGCGAGAAAAGCCCGCGAACAGACCAGGCGCAAAGGACTCCTCGAATCAGGGGGAATGCCCGGGAAGCTCAAGGATTGTCAATCCAAGGACCCGTCGCTCTCGGAAATTTTCATTGTGGAAGGCGACAGTGCAGGCGGGTCGGCAGTCCAGGGGCGAAACCCGGAAACGCAAGCGATTTTGCCGCTTCGGGGAAAGATTCTGAACGTCGAAAAGACCCGACTGGATCGCGCACTGGCCAACACCGAAATTCAGGGGATGATCACCGCCTTCGGCGCGGGAATTGACACCGAATTTTCGATCGACAAAGTTCGGTATCACAAAATCGTGCTCATGGCGGACGCCGACGTCGATGGGCAGCACATCACGACGTTGTTGTTGACCGTGTTGTTCCGATATATGCGGCCTCTAATCGATGCCGGTTTCGTCTACTTGGCACAACCGCCGCTGTATCGCCTCAAGTGGAGCAACGCACCTCATCAATACGTCTATTCGGACCGTGAACGCGACGTACTGATTGACGAAGGGACCGCGTCGGGACGGAAGCTCCCCAAAGACAACGGGATCCAGCGGTACAAGGGTTTGGGCGAGATGAACCACCAGGAACTCTGGGACACCACGATGAACCCCGAGACGCGGACGCTGTTGCAGGTGACGCTCACGGATGCAGCCATTGCGGACAGCGTGTTTTCCACACTGATGGGCGAGGCCGTTGGCGCTCGCCGAACGTTCATCCAGCAGCACGCGAAAGTCGTGCGC
>JANRET010000074.1 GCA_030725885.1 Microbacteriaceae bacterium
GCCGGCTGCGACACCGAGGTTCGTGCGCTCGAGCCCGTCGTGATGCCCCATCTGCGCCAGATTCCGATGGATGCGGCGCTGGTGTCCAAGTTCGATCGAATCATTGTAGGAAACTCGGGAAGATTTCAGGTCGGCAACCGTGTCACAGACCTCCCCAAGAATGCGCTACGCACCCCACTACCCGGTGTTAATCTCGGGCTTCAGCTCGTTGCGACTCCTCGCACAAACAACTTCTAGCGCGTGACGCGCTCCAGTTTCGTTTGGTCGACGAACGCCTGGAACAGCGCCCGTCGGTCGCCGGCGGACCCGTCATCATCTTCGGGGTGCCACTGCACTCCGACCACCCAGGTAGCCGAGGGCAATTCGGTGCCCTCGACGATGCCGTCCTCGGCGCGTGCCGTCACAACCAGCCCGTCCGCGACGCGGTTGACCGCCTGGTGGTGCCCCGAACGTACGGCAACGCGCTCGCGGCCGAAAATGTGGTGAATTTTGCTGCCGGGTTCGAGGATGACGGGCTCGTCCTTGAACATCGGGTCGCCCGAACCGCCACGATGGGGATGATAATTTTCGATGTCCGGGATGAGATCACCACCGAGAGCGACATTGAGCAACTGTGACCCGCGGCAAATGCACAGCATCGGCGCGTCCCTCTCGATTGTCGATTTAATGATGTCAATGCTGTAGTCGTCCGCCGCGCGGTCGACTCCGTATTCGTGGGACACCGGTTCGGTGTGACCGTAAATATTCGCGTCGACGTCGCCGCCGCCCAGGAACAGAACCCCATCGGCCAGATCCGCGATTGCCGCCGGGTCGAGTGGTGACTTGCTCGAGTCGAGCAGAATGATCTTTGCTCCGACGTCGTTCAATTCCGTCAACGCGACGCGAGTGAATCGAACAACACGCCCGGCAACTTCGTCCGTCATCCCGGGGATGTTCAGTGAAACGACGACCGCAACAGTCGGTGCGTCGTTCGGCATTGACGCGTTTCCCTTGGGCATGACGTCGTCGGGGGTGATGTTGTGGCTCATGTTCCTATTTTGTCAGGGGGAACGATAAATCGGGCATCCAGTCATTCCACACCTTCGCGAGTCGACCATCGGCGATGACGGTGTCCAGTGCTCGATTCAATTCACCGAGAAGTTCGGCGTTTCCCTTCTGAACACCAATCCCCCATGGGTTCCGTGTCTCTGCGGTAAACGCGACAACGAAGTCCGGGTCCTTGTCGGCGAGCGGAATCATCACGACGTCGTCATCAACGAACGCGTCCACCGCGCCCGAACGCAGCGCCGCAATCATGTCTTCAAAGACGCTCGCGCCGGTGAATTCGACGATCTCGGCGCCCACAATCGTCTGGGCAACCTTCAGATTCGCGCTCCCCGCAATCGCCCCCACCTTGTAGCCGTTCATTTCGGTGTTCGACCGAGCAGGGTCATCCGCACGAACCAATACGGTTTCGTTGAATATCGCGTAGGGCTTGGTGAAATCGACGAGTGCAATGCGCTCGGGAATCATTCCTTGCCCACACCAGACAGCATCGACTTCGCCGTTTTGCACCATCGGGATCATGTTGTCCCACCCGGTGATGGCCCATTCGACTTCGCGGCCCATGACGCTCGCGACCAGGTCGGCGGCGGCGGGTTCGTATCCCGTGCGGTGAATCCCATCGGGGCTTAGGTCGAACAGCGGTGGTGCGTCAGCGTCGATACACGCGAGACGGATTGAATGGTTCACGGCAGCGTTTCCCAGTACTGCGCGAACTCCCATTCGGTGATGACCCCGCAATAACGTGCCCATTCGTCTTTCTTCAGGTCGATGAAAACCTCCCGCAATTCCTCGGGGAACGCTTTCTTCACCAGGTCACTTCGTTCAAATTGGGCAATCGCGTCGCCAAGGGTCATGGGCATCACGTCAAACTTCACGACCTTCGCCTTCTCATCAGTGAGCGGGTCACCCGAATTGATTTTCCGATCCAAACCGTCCTCAATCGACGCGAGCAGCGCGGTGTGGGACAGATAGGGGTTGACGCTCGAGTCGGGCTGACGGTATTCCATGCGCCCGATGGACGAGATTCGAATCATGCCCGCGCGCGAATCGAGTCCCCACGACGGCGAGCTCGGGGCAAACTGTCCGGCATCCCAAAAACGCTTGTACGAGTTGACGGTGCTCGCCATGATGACGGTCGAGTCAGCGGCGTGAGTCAACATTCCGCCGACCGCCCAGCGACCAACCTGCGAGAGGTGAATTTCGGTGTTTCCGGGCTCAACACAGGCGTTCGCGCCGTCCTTCCAGAGAGAAAGATTGTGGTGGCACCCGTTACCCATGAGTCCGTTGAACGGCTTGGGCATGAAGGTTGCCGTGACGCCCTGTTCACGCGCGACCTGCTTACAGATTTGTCGAAACGTGACGAGACGGTCCGAGGTGAGTTCGACTCGGTCGTACATCCAGTTGAGCTCCAACTGACCGTCGTCCTCGTAATCCCCTTCGATCATGTCCAGTCCGAATGCCTGGGCGTAACGGACAACCTGCTTGAATATCGGACGCATGCGTTCCAGGTTTTCCACCTGGTAAGCGGGGCTCGAGCCTTCCTTCTTGATGACTTCGAGTCCCGGTCCGGTCCACATCATCTCGGGTTCGGTGCCGCTGCGGACCTCGTAGCCGGTGCGTGCGGTGAAATCGTGGTGGGCGCGAATCAACAACCCGCGTGAGTCAGTTTGGAGTGGTCGTCCACCGACCTCGGCGAAGTGCGTGGGTTCGTAGGCGAGGCAGAGCATTCGGGCGACCGAGGTATCCCACGGCAACACAACGAAGGTGTCGGGGTCGGGAAGCGCAACCATCTCGCGTGCGCCGATCCCCCCACCAATCAGTTCGCCCTCGCGGGTCGATTGTAGGTCGGCAACTGCGGTGCGGTGAAACGCGATTCCCTTTTCGAGGTTCCGACGAAGGTGTCGCGCCGGAACCATCTTGGCGACAACTTTGGCGCCAATGGTCGGAAGCATGTAATAAATGAACTCGACGCCGGCCGCGGCGATTTTCTGTTCAAGGTCCTTGATGACGTCGGGACGCATGTTGGACGATTGGTGCCTTTCGAATGCACCGTTGTCATTGAGCGGGCTGGTACCAAGTTGGTGAACCATGGTGGGACTCCTTTGTCCGTAGGGTTATTTGGATTGGTCGTTTTAATCGGTCACGATGATGGCTTGCATGGGGCAGACGTCAGCGGCTTCGTCGACGTCGGCACGCAATGAATCGTCGACCTTCTCGTCGTATTCGAGAATCCCCTGCTCGTTGAGACGGAACACCGTCGGCGCCGAAAACGTGCATTGACCGTGGTTGTCGCACTTGGCGCGGTCTACCGATACGTTCATTTTTTCTCCTTGAGTGGTTAGAGGTTATCGCTTATCAAACGCGAGTGGAAGGTAAACCGGACCAGTGTTTCCCGAGTCGGGCATCCACTCGTCAACTCCGCTGACACGGATGTTGGTCATCCGCTGCGACAGGGTGCGCAGCGCGATAGTCATATCCATCCGCGCAACAAAATGGCCGAGGCAGTGGTGCATTCCGCCGCCGAAACCATAATGCGGCGCTCGTTCGGCGGTGATGTCCATTCCCGGGTTCGGATAGGCGGCGGGATCTGTTCCACTCACCTGCGTGAAGAAGTGAACCGTAGACCCGGCGGGCGCGTGCAGGTCTTCGTAATCGAAATCAACCATCGCTTCCCGGGTGACCCACGTGGTCGTCGGGTTCATCCGCATGACTTCTTCCACCGCGTTGCGCGCAAGCTCGGGGCGTTGCGCGAGCAATTCCCACTGGTCGGGATTCTGCATCATGGTTTGCATCCCGAGACCCAGTTGATTTCGGGTGGTGTCCATTCCCCCGAAAATGAGAAGGCAGAGGGCGTTTCGGAGCTCGTCGTCACTGAGGCTGTCACCGGCTCGGTTCGCCTCCACCAGTCTCGTCACCAGATCGTCGCGCGGGCTTGCTTGTCGGTCGACGATGAGCGCTTCCGCGTATCCGTAAAGTTCCGCGAGCGCATTGTCGATTTCCGGAAGGTCGTCTTTGATCGTGACACCCAGGGCAAGTCCAATCGATGACGAGATGCGGGCGATGGTCGGCCATTCGCTCTCGGGGATTCCGGTGAGGATGCACAACACCCGTGTCGCGTAGGGTTCGGCAAAGTCGTGAACATATTCGAATTCGCCCCGGTCGATAATCGCGTCGACAAGTTCGGTGGCGAGCTGTTCGAACCGCGGAACGTACGCTTCGATGTGACGAAATGAAAACGCGGGGTTGAGTAATCGGCGAATTCGGTGGTGGTCCTCGCCTTCGAGAACCAGCAGACATTTCGTCCACCAATCGTAGAAGAGTCCGGAGTGCACGCCGTTGTGGTCGGGCCACTTGCCGCTCCCCTGGCTGAGACGAGTGTCCTTGAGTAGCGTGCTGACGTATTCGTGACGGAGGACGGCGAACCCATAGTTTGTATTCGCGTACCAGTGGCGTTCGCGTGCTTCCCGAACGGCCTCCGAGTGCATCGCAAATGACGGGTCAGAAATATAGAGATAGGGAACATCAATCTCTGTCGACATCGTGTGAACCTCGTTGTTCGGAAATCTGAACCGCCATCGGCCAGTGATGTGAATTCTACGGTGAAAATATAAAAAGTTCAATAGTGAATGATTTAGACACAAAAAATGTGTCGTAAAACATCTATCTCTAAATAAAAAAACGCGCTATGTTTGCCCCAGCACAACGGGGTGCGACCAACGTCGGTAGCACCTCGCGATTATCACAACAATCGAAAGGTCCCAATGGCTACGTCAGACAAGACCCAAGCCGACAACGCGCAACTCAGCGCGCTCGGATACGAAGGGTCGTACAACCGCTCCATGACCGTGTGGAGC
>JANRET010000075.1:0-2068 GCA_030725885.1 Microbacteriaceae bacterium
GGGTAGCCTTCGCCGTGGCGCGCACTTTCGGGTTATACTAAGAGTGCGCGAACTTAGCGCAGACTTTTCCGGACATACCGGGCTAACAATCTCACGATTAGAGCGGATAGTCAGTTCCGCGCGTAGTGACAGTGCGCGGATTGCGTCACTCGATGCGGTCACACCCCAAATTTTGAAGCGCTGCTTCACAGATTCAGATTTCAGCAGAAATCGCCGAGAGGTGCACCAGAAAATGGTGAAGAAAAAAGATTTAGATTCAACCGAACCGGTTTTGTCTCCGTTCGTTGTTCCCGAGAGGCCGACGGAGCCGACGGAGCCAACTGAACTGCCCGACGCAGAATCGGCCACGGTCGGACCTGAGCCGGAGCTAGCCGAGGGAACTTCCAAGCCTGCATTCGAGCCCATCATTCTCGACAACGCGATGCAGCTCGTGTTCCGCCCACCGGCGCCTCAATACATTCCCGTCCGCGCGGTCCGACCGACGGAAGATGACGGTCCGTCGGTCCGTCGACGTAGTCGCGGCAATCGTGCCGAACGATCCGAACGCGTCGAACGGGTTTACATCGAACCGGAACAGATCTCTGAGCCACAACGCGTTCGCGGGTCCACCCGCATCGAAGCGAAACGCCAGCGTCGCCGTGATTCGCGGGACAGTGGACGTCGTCGTCCCGTCGTTACGGAAACAGAGTTCCTCGCTCGTCGTGAAAGCGTCGACCGCAAGATGATTGTTCGGTCGAAAGACGGCCGAATCCAAATCGGTGTTCTCGAAGACACGGTTCTGGTCGAACACTATGTGGCTCGGTCGACTGAGTCGAGCATTATCGGCAACGTCTACATCGGCAAAGTCCAGAACGTCCTTCCCTCGATGGAAGCCGCGTTCGTCGACATCGGTCGTGGCCGTAACGCGGTCTTGTACTCGGGCGAAGTCGACTGGGACGCCGCGGCGACGGACGACAACGCTAACCAACCGCGCCGGATCGAGATGGCGCTCAAGACGGGTGACCCGTTGCTCGTTCAGGTCACCAAGGACCCGGTCGGGCAAAAGGGTGCACGACTGACGAGCCAGATCAGTCTTCCGGGTCGCTACGTCGTCTACGTCCCCAGCGGTTCGATCAACGGAATCTCGCGAAAGTTACCCGATTCGGAACGCACTCGCTTGAAAGCGATTTTGTCGACGGTTCTGCCGGAGAATGCGGGTGTGATTGTCCGCACCGCCGCGGAGGGTGCGACAGAAGAACAGCTCACTCTCGACGTTCAGCGACTGACGGCACAGTGGGATGCGATCCAGAAGAAGGCGGAAAAGGGCAACGGTCCGATCCTGTTGCACTCGGAACCCGACCTTTTGGTCAAGATTATTCGGGACGTGTTCAACGAGGATTTCCAGAACATCGTGATTCACGGTGCCGAGGCGAAGACCGTCATCACGGATTACCTTCAGCAGGTCGCACCGGACCTCATCGAACGAATCATCGACCACAATGACGGTACGGACCCGTTTGATACCTATCGGATCAATGAACAGATCATCAAGGCCCTCGATCGCAAGGTGTGGTTGACGTCGGGTGGATCGCTCGTCATCGACCGTACTGAGGCTATGACCGTCATTGACGTCAACACAGGGAAGTTCGTCGGATCGGGTGGAAACCTCGAAGAGACGGTCACCAAAAACAACCTCGAATCCGCCGAAGAAATCGTCCGACAGTTGCGGTTGCGCGACATCGGCGGAATTGTCGTCATCGACTTCATCGACATGGTGTTGGAAAGCAACCGAGATTTGGTCCAGCGACGGCTCATCGAGTGCCTCTCGCGCGACCGCACCAAACACCAGGTCGCGGAAATCACCAGTCTCGGTCTGGTCCAGATGACGCGAAAGAAACTGGGACTCGGGCTGTTGGAAACGTTCGGTGAGCCGTGCGAGGTGTGTGCCGGTCGTGGCATCATCATCCATCACGAACCCGTGGGCAAGGCGCGCGCCGAGGGCTCGCCGGAACCGGGAGCATCACGTCGCGGCCGCGGAAAGCAACCGGCTCAGAACAAGCAACAACCGGCCCAATCGGGAACACACGAG
>JANRET010000075.1:2078-4896 GCA_030725885.1 Microbacteriaceae bacterium
ACACACGAGATCACCGATGGCGCTCGCACCGCACTCGCCGCAATCGCCACAGCAACGGTTCAACAAGAGGGTGCACAACCGGCCAAATCCCGAGGGAAAGGGTCGCCGGTCGCGGACCTCGACTCGCTGCTCGAGGCGCTTCCCGAAGCGCCCCCCGCAAGCGGTCGCACGGCAAGGCGTCCGCGTCGCGCCACCAAGAGTGCAACCAGCGGCGGCCTTGCCACCGAGCCGACACCCGCCGACTAACAGGATTTGCCTCGAGAGCCGCCATCGGTTACTCTAAGGAGTTGGTGCGCCCGTCCCACTCTGGGCAGCGCACAGAGGTTTTCGAAAGGACATCACCGTGGTTTACGCGATTGTGCGCGCCGGAGGGCGACAGGAAAAGGTCGAGGTTGGGACCATTCTCACTGTCGACCGCATTCAGGCCGATGACAGGGGATCGATTTCGTTCGCACCCGTCCTTCTCGTCGATGGTGACAAGATCGAGACCAACGCCGCGGCGCTCGCCAAGGTGTCGGTCACCGCTCAGGTCATCGAAGACCTTCGCGGACCCAAGATCATCATTCACAAGTTCAAGAACAAGACGGGGTATCACAAGCGCCAGGGTTTCCGCGCCGACCTTACCCGCGTGAAGATTACCGGCATCAAGTAGTCGAGGGAGAATAACGACATGGCACATAAAAAGGGAGCGTCATCCACTCGTAATGGTCGCGACTCGAATCCCCAGTACCTCGGTGTGAAGCGTTACGGCGGTCAGGTTGTCAAGGCCGGTGAAATCATCGTTCGCCAGCGCGGAACGCACTTCCACCCCGGCGCCGGAGTCGGTCGCGGCGGCGACGACACACTGTTCGCCCTCGTCGCCGGAGCAGTCCAGTTTGGCGCGAAGGGTGGCCGCAAGGTCATCAACGTCGTTCAGCACGCCTAAGTTTTTCACTCGGCGGGGCGGGCTTCGGCCCGCCTTGTCCTATTTATGCAGGAAGGGGAGGTGGCATGGTTTCGTTCATCGATGAAGTGACCGTTCACCTCAAGGCCGGCCACGGCGGTAACGGGTGTGTTTCCGTCAAGCGCGAAAAATTTAAGCCGCTCGCCGGACCCGATGGCGGCAACGGCGGCAACGGCGGTGACATCATCCTGGTGTCCGATCCGCAGGTCACGACTCTTCTTGATTTTCACTACCGGCCTCATCGCTCCAGTGAAAACGGCGGTTTCGGCATGGGCGACCACCGAAGCGGTCACAAAGGCGAAACTCTGACGTTGCCCGTCCCCGTCGGGACGGTGGTCAAGGATGTGGATGGCGTCGTGATTGTCGACCTCGACAAGCCCGCCATGGAATTCGTCGTCGCACCCGGTGGACAGGGCGGGTTGGGGAACTCCGCTCTGGCTTCGCAAAAACGAAAAGCCCCGGGATTTGCGCTTCTCGGAACGTACGGCTGGGACGGCGATGTCGTCCTCGAACTCAAGACCGTGGCCGACGTCGCGCTCGTCGGATTCCCCTCCGCCGGCAAATCGTCCCTCATCGCCTCCGTTTCGGCGGCAAAACCGAAGATTGCGGATTACCCGTTCACGACATTGCACCCGAACCTTGGTGTTGTCGACGTCGAACAGTATCGCTACACGATTGCGGATGTACCCGGCCTAATCGAAGGCGCGTCGGATGGAAAGGGCCTCGGTCTCGATTTTTTGCGGCACGTCGAGCGTTGCCGCGTGCTCGTCCACGTCATTGACTGCGCAACGCTCGAACCCGGTCGCGACCCCCTGAGTGACTTCGACGTGATTCGAGCGGAACTTGCGGCCTATCCGGTTCCGGACGGTGCCGTGCCGCTCATCGAGCGACCCCAAATCATTGCGCTCAACAAGATCGATGTGCCCGAAGCGGCGGAACTCGCCGAACTGGTTCGCACTGATTTTGAGGATCGCGGATTCGACGTCTTTGTGGTCTCGGCCGCTTCGCGTGCAGGTCTTCGCGAACTCACTCTTCACATCGGACAGATGGTTGGGGCGGACCGTGCCGAACGGCTCGCCGCCGAAGAATCCCAGCAGCGCATTGTTATTCGCCCTCGGGCGGTCGACGAAAAGCAACTCACTGTTCTCGTCGAACAGCGCGGCGATGACGTGACCTATCGGGTACGGGGGGCGAAACCCGAGCGCTGGGTCCAGCAAACCGATTTCAACAACGACGAGGCGGTCGGTTATCTCAGTGACCGTCTTGCGAAAATTGACCTCGACGACCAGTTGTACAAAGCGGGAGCTACCCCCGGCGCGACCGTGTTCATCGGTGACGACGACCGTTTCGTGTTCGACTGGGAACCCACCATGACGAGCGCGGCCGAGATGATGGTGAGCCCCCGTGGCACCGATATGCGGCTCGACGACAACACGCGGACCACCAACGTGCAACGCCGCCAGTCGTACAAAGAGCGAATGGACGCCAAGACCGCCGCGCGCGAGGAACTCGAACGGGAACGTGTGGCGGGGATGTGGACGGAAGAGGACGAGGGTGGAACGTCGAAGTGAGGTGACGTCGGCCACGCGAATCGTGGTCAAGGTCGGGTCGTCGTCTATCAGCGGACATAACGCCCAGCAACTCGATGCGATCGTGGATGCCCTCGCGGGCGCTCACGGCCGCGGACTCGAGGTGGTTCTCGTGTCGAGTGGTGCCATCGCAACTGCACTCCCGCACTTCGGGCTCTCTGCACGACCCAAGAATGATTTGGTCACCGAACAGGCGGCGGCGGCGGTCGGTCAAACGATGTTGATGGTGCGGTATCAGGACAGCCTCAACCGCTTCGGCATCGTTGCCGCACAGGTTCTTTTGACT
>JANRET010000076.1 GCA_030725885.1 Microbacteriaceae bacterium
CGCGACGCAGTGACCAGCGGCAAGCCCGTCTTGGGAATCTGCTTCGGTGGTCAACTCATCGCCCGCGCCATGGGCGGTTCTGTCGCCCCCGGCCCGAAAGGGGAAATCGGTTGGACCAGCATTTGGAGTGACGACGAGACCCTCGTCGGGAACGGCCCGTGGTTCCAATTCCATTACGACCGCTGGGTGGTGCCCCCCGGCGCGACCGAGATCGCACGAAACCCCGTGTCGTCTCAGGCGTTCGTCATCAATAAGGCGCTCGCCCTCCAGTTCCACCCCGAACTGGACGCGGCAGCACTGGCGAGTTGGCTCGAGTGGGGCGGCGACAAAGAAGTGATCGACGATGGTCAGGACCCCGCGGTGATGCTCGCGCAAACCGCCGCAAATGAACCCGCCGCGCGCGAACGCACCTACGCTCTCGTCGACGCGTTTCTTGAGCGCGTCGCGAAATAGCTAGCGCAGAGTCACCTTCACCGGCATGCGCTTGATGCCGTGAACAAAGTTTGACCGCAGGTAGTCCACCGGCCCCGTGTGCTCGACCGTGTCGATTCGCGACAACAGGTCTTCGAACATCACGCGCAACTCGATGCGTGCCAGTGCGTTCCCCAGGCACATGTGCGGGCCTCCGCGGCCGAACGTCATGTGTTCGTTCGGGTTGCGGGTGACGTCCATCGTGTTCGGGCGATCGAACACCGAATCGTCGCGGTTTCCTGATGCGAACCAGGGAACGACTTTGTCCCCCTTCTTCAACGCCTGGCCTTCGAACTCGACGTCCTTCGTGACGGTGCGGCGGAAGTGATAAACGGGGCTCGCGAAGCGCAGGAATTCTTCGACCGCCCACGGAATCATGTCGGGGTTCTCTTGCAGGTACGTCAACTGGTCCGGGTTCGCCATGAGGTTCTTCATGGTGTGCGTGATGGTGTGGCGGGTCGTTTCGTTTCCCGCGACGACTAGCAGCAAGAAGTTGGTGTGGAAATCCCGGTCGGTCAGCGGAATTCCGTCGGACATTTCCGAGTTGATGAGCACCGACACGAGGTCGGTTCCGTCTTTTCCGCGACGTTCGTTCGCGAGCTTGTCCCCGTAGTCAAATACCTCTTGGGCGGCGGGGGATTTGAACGGGAGCAATCGATATTTTTCCGATTCGGGCGAGTTGATGAGCACGTCGGCGCTGTCGGGGTCCGAGAAGCCAATCATCCGATTCCCCCACTCGATCAGCTGGTCGGTGTCGGATTCGGGAACGTCGAGGAGCTTGGCGAGAACCTGAATGGGGAAGTCCGCCGCGACCTCTTCGACGAAATCGAACTCACCTTTGGCGAAAGCGGAATCGAGCGTCGTCGCCGTCAGTCCCCGCAAGAAGGTCTCGTATCGCGCGACCGCAGCGGGTGTGAACTGCCCCTGCAACAGGCGGCGAAGTGCGCGGTGGCGACTCCCGTCCGTTTCCAGCAGTGAGCGTCGAGCTTCTTCCTGCTCGGCATCGACTTCTTCGAGGTTAGTGAAACGTTCGCTCGTGAAGGTATCCGATCCCCGAAGAATCTTGACGATGTCGTGGTAGCGGACAACCGAATAAAAGCCGCTTCCATCATCACCCTCGTCGTTGTAATGAATCGGAGCATCGGAGCGAAGTTGGGCAAAGGCATCCCACGGCGCCCCATCCCGGAACAGGTCCAGATTGTTCAGATTGATGCTCGACGTTGAGGTCATCGGGGGTCTCCTCCAAGAGATTGTTCGGGGACTAACAATTTCCGAGAATACCGACTTTTTGTGGAAATCGACATCGTTCGCCTCAAAACGTTATAAGAGGATTAGTAATATCCGCGATGTTTTCGGGAACAATAGAGGAACGGCACTCGCCGTCGAGCACGGGAGACACTTCATGGCTGGCGCACACACCCTCGCGGAAACCGAACGGCAGGTTTCCGAGCGACTGTCGCACATGACGCTCGACTTCGAAGCCATGGCAATCGTGTCCAACCTTTTTCGGGCGGCCAACTCGGTGCGAAACCACTTCGAACGCACGGTTCTGCACTCGAACGATTTGTCGTGGACCGCGTTCGTCGTCCTGTGGGTCACGTGGATCTGGGAGCCCATCGAGACCCGTCAAATCGCGGAGGAGGGCGGTTTTTCGAAAGCGACACTGACGGGCGTTCTGGGAACCCTCGAGAGCCGTGGCTTTGTCATGCGCGAGAAGAGCGAAACGGACGGCCGTTTGGTTGTCGTGAGGATGACGGCATCCGGCCGTCAACTCATGGATGGCCTTTTCCCCAAATTCAACAATCAGGAACAAGCCGTCGCGGGCGCGATTCCGGCTGGCCAGCGAACCGACATCGCCGACGCGCTTCGGCTGATGACGCAGCGCGCCGAAAGACCTAGTTAGCAGCCCGAACGAACCGTTCGAAAATCTCGAGCTGACCGCGCTCGGTGTCGTAGTTGTCTTCGGGGTGCCACTGCACTCCGAAGGCCCAACCGGCCGATTCGATTTTCACCGCTTCGATGTGTCCCTCGGCGGCGTGGGCAATGACGGTGAGCCCGTCCGCGACGCGGTCGATCGCCTGGTGGTGATAACACGACGCATTGACGGTCGCGTTGCTCAGCCCGAGCTCATCCGCATGCGCATCGACCGTAACCGACGCGACGTGGTGAAGGTGGGGCTGATTCATGTGCTGCACGAGCGTGCCACCCAATGCCACGTTGGTGATTTGCATGCCGCGGCAAATTGCGAGCAGGGGAATGCCTTTTGCCACGACGTAACGGATCAGACCGATGTCGACAGAATCCTGCATCGGGTCGATTCCATACAACTCGTCCGAGAGGGGGTCCTGGCCGTAGTTTTGCGGGTCGATGTCGGCCCCGCCCGGCATCAGGACGCCGTCGATGCCGTCGAGCCGCTCTGACCAATCACTGTCGTCAACGGCGAGCAACGTGAGGGGTTCGCCACCGGCAGCCCACACCGCTTCGGCCAGCCGACGGGCGGTCACGATGGCTTCGAACCTGGTCGCCGATGTCGACTCGGCAAAGCGTGCAACGATAGCGATGCGGGGGCGGTGCTTGGACATGCTGGCTCTCCTGAATCGTGATAAAAATGGGCTAGCGTTTGCCCACCAGTATGGCGTACGCTAAATCATTAGTATCCTAATGATGTTCCCCTCACCCCACGAAGGAGTGGCGCTCGTGCACACGATTGATGTCGCCGGAGTCCAGGTTGACACCCGCCACTTCATCAACGGTCAGCGCGTGGAGTCGGCCGAAACGTACACCAACACGTCTCCTATCGACGGAACATTCCTTGGGGAAATCGCGCGCGGCGGTGCGGCGGAAGTCGATGCCGCGGTCGTCGCGGCACGTGCGGCTTTTCCCGCTTGGGCCAAACTCGGACCGAAAAAGCGCGGCGAACTTCTCAACAAATTGGCCGACCTCGTCGAGGAAAACGTCGAGGCCCTGGCCAACATCGAGACTCTTGATAACGGCGCTCTACTGCGGTCACACCTGCGCGGTGTCATGCCCCGCGTTGCGATGAACATCAGATTTTTCGCTGATTACGCCATCAACGACCTGCACCACGACGTCTTCGAAACGCGTGGACATTCAAACAATGTGTCGTGGGATCCGTCCGGTGTTGCCGCCCTCATCACCCCGTGGAATGCGCCACTGATGCTCGCGACATGGAAGATTGGGCCGGCGCTCGCCGCCGGTGACACGGTCGTTCTCAAACCCGCTGAATGGACCCCGCTCACGGCGTCGTTCTTCGCCGATCTGACGGTCCAGGCCGGAATCCCCGCCGGCGTATTCAACGTTGTTCTCGGTTACGGAAACGAAGCCGGTTCGGCTCTCACCGCTCATCCTGGAATCTCGCGAATCTCGTTCACCGGGTCGGTGCCGACAGCGAAGATCATCGCGCACGCGGCGGCTGATAACCTCACGCCGGTGTCGTTCGAATTGGGGGGCAAAAGCCCCTGCATCGTCATGGCGGATGCGGACCTTGACCTCGCCGCGGAAATCGCCGTCGAGCAATATGACAATGCGGGTCAGGTCTGCCTGTCGGGCACGCGTATCCTCGTCCACGAATCCATCGCTGACGCGTTTGCGGAGAAGTTCCGTGAAAAGGCCGCGGCCCTCACGCAGGGCGACCCGCGGCACCCCGCCACCGACATCGGGCCGCAGGTTCACCAGGTTCACTTCGACCGCATCAAGGGCTTCGTCGATCGCGCCGCCGCAGCGGGTCAAGACATCGTCTGGGGCGGTGGACCGAACGAAGAACTGGGGGGTCTCTACTTCAAACCCACACTCGTTCGAAACCCGGAACCTGGTAGCGAAATTGTGACGAGCGAAATCTTTGGCCCCGTCCTCGCGATGCAAACTTTCCAAACCGACGACGAGGTCATCGCGATGGCGAACGGAACCGAGTTTGGGCTCGCAGCCGTCGTGGTCTCGGGCGACCGCGATCACGCCCAGCGCATCACGACCGAACTCGTGGCCGGCACGATTTGGGTCAACTGTTTCTTTGTCCGCGACCTGCGCGCCCCCTTCGGCGGTTCGAAGAAATCGGGAATCGGACGCGACGGCGGAACGTGGTCGTTCGATTTTTATGCAGATGTCAAGAACACGGTCATCTCGCCAAACGGATGGAAGGAATAACACATGGGTGAAGTAGTTGGAGCGGGACTGTTAGCACACGTCCCCACAATCATGTTGCCGGAGGCGGTTCGCAAAGACCTCAACAACGGCAAGGAATTGACCCTAGTCCCCGGACTCCGGAAACTTCGCGCGGACGTTTTCGAAACGCTGGACTATGACAC
>JANRET010000077.1 GCA_030725885.1 Microbacteriaceae bacterium
TCGCCGAGCAGATGGCGTATTCGGTCGAGAAACTTCTCGATGAGAACGACGACAAGCTGCCGGATGACGTGAAGTCCGAAGTTCGTGCGGATCTCGATGCACTCAAGACGGCACTCGCCGGAACGGATGACGCCGCGGTGGATGCCGCGACCGAACGTCTGCAGGCAAGCCAGGGCAAGCTCGGCGAGGCGATTTACGCCAACCAGGACGAGGCGCCCACCGATGACGCCCCGGAGTCGACCAAGGACGACGAGGACATCATCGACGCCGAGGTTGTGGACGACGAGGATGACAAGAGCGACGACAAGGACGATAAAAAGTAACCATGTCGGACAACGAACAGAACAACGACGAGCAGGTTCCTCCTGCCGAACCGACCGAGGACTCTACGGAGGACGCGGTTGGCGAGGCGGGGGAGCCCTCTCTCGCGGACGAAGCGGCCGAGCAGAACGCCGAGGAACTCCTCGAGTCGATGCTGAACGAGGTTGAGCGAAACCTCGTTGAGGAATACCGCGACCGCGCAGCCCGTGCCGAGGCGGAACTGGCGAATTTCCGCACCCGCGTAGAGCGCGATCGCGCCGCGAATCGCGACGCGGTCATCGCAGAGGTGATTCGTGCGGTGCTTCCCGCGATGGACGACCTCAATCGCGCCGAGTCACACGGCGACTTGGCCGGCAGCCCGCTCGAAATTGTCGCCCAAAAAATCCGGACCGGTTTCGGTCGTTTCGGACTGGTCGCGGTCGGCGAAGTCGGCGAAGCGTTTGATCCCAACCGCCACGAGGCGATTGTGAAACTTCCCACCGAGGGCGCCACGAGCGAAACCGTCGCGGACGTCGTCGAAGTGGGTTACGCGCTCGGTGACCGTCTGATTCGACCCGCCAAGGTCGCGGTCGCCGCACCACCGGAATAGTCGAAAGGAGGGACGCTCATGGCCAGTCAGGATTGGTTTGACAAAGACTTTTACGCCGTTTTGGGCGTCTCGAAAGACGTCTCTGATGCGGAACTGAAAAAGGTGTATCGCAAACTCGCGCGCACCTTCCACCCGGATTCCAACCCGGGGGACGCCAAGGCCGAAGCCCGATTCAAAGAAATCAGCGAGGCGTACACGGTCCTTTCCGACGCGTCCACGCGTCAGGAATATGACCAGATCCGCGCGATGGGCAGCGGTGCTCGGTTCTCGGCGGGCGGGAATGGTCCCGGCGGATTCGAGGACGTGTTCGGCGGAATGTTCGGTGGTGGTGGGCAGCGCGTGCGCTTCCAACAGAACCCCGACGACCTTTTCAGCGGCCTTTTCGGTGGCGGTGCCGGATTCACGGGGCAGCCCCGACAAAACCCCCGCAAGGGCGCCGACCTAACGGCAAACATCACCATTGATTTCCGCACTGCAATTCAGGGCGGCGAGGTCAGTCTCGATTTTCGCGGCCAGAAACCGCTGCAGATTGCGATCCCCGCGGGGGTCAACGACAAGCAGAAAATCCGCGTGCGCGGCAAAGGCGAACAATCGATGACGGGCGGAGCCGCCGGCGACCTCGTGATCACGGTCTCCGTGCGAGATCACCCGGTCTTCGATCGCGACGGCGACAACCTTCGCATCGATATCCCCATCACCATCCCCGAAGCGATTTTGGGCGCGACCATCGAGGTTCCGACTCTCGAGGGCGACCGCGTCAAGGTCAAAGTTCCGGCGAACACTCCCAGCGGGCGTGTGTTACGCGTTCGCGACCGCGGTGTGAACGTCAAGGGTAAACGCGGCGACCTTCTCGCCACCATCCTGATCGTCACTCCCGACCTGATTTCCGACAAGACCAAGAAACTGATCGAAGAGTTCAAGTCACTCAATGGGGACGCAAACCCGCGTGACCCTCTCTACGGCAAGGCATCCCACTAGGAGTGGCCGTGTTCACCGAAGACGACCCGATCTTTTCGATCGCCCACGCGGCGGAGCTGGCCGGCCTGCACGCGCAGACCCTGCGGCAATACGACCGTCTCGGTCTCGTCTCGCCCGGTCGCACCCCCGGACGAACACGTCGGTATTCGATGCGCGACATCGTTCAACTGCGCGAAGTACAACGCTTGTCGAATGAGGGACTGAATCTCAAGGGCATCCGCCGGATTCTTGAACTAGAAAACACCGTCAAGGACCTTAATCACCGCGTTCGAGAACTCGAGTCGCTACTCGCCGACGCGGTGATTTCCCGACCCGGTAATCGCGTGTTCGCGGCGGGCACGGGCGGCGAGGTCGTTCCGATGCGGGCGGGAACCCGCAGCCAAAAATCGAATCAGGTCGTTGTGTGGCGACCGTTCCCCTGGTGGGAACGCTAGGTAGAAGGGAGAAAGCCGTGGCTAACATGCAAGGCGCCCCGTCGTCACAGGACGATCAAAAATCCGCTCTCGAGCAGTTCGGCGTGAATCTCACGGCCATCGCGCAAATGGGGAAACTTGACCCCGTCATTGGTCGCGATGCCGAAATCCGGCGCATCACGCAGGTGCTGACCCGTCGTACCAAGAACAATCCCGTCCTCATCGGTGAGCCGGGGGTGGGTAAGACCGCGGTCGTCGAAGGTCTAGCGCAACGCATTATCGCCGGTGATGTGCCGGACAGTCTCAAGGGCAAAGAAATCGTGTCACTCGACCTGGCAGCGCTCGTCGCGGGCGCCAAGTACCGTGGTGAATTCGAAGAGCGACTGAAGGCAGTTCTCAAGGAAATCGACGAATCCGATGGTCAAATCATCACCTTTATCGACGAACTTCACACCCTGATGGGTGCGGGTGGCGGCGAGGGGTCCGTTGCGGCGGCCAACATGCTCAAACCCATGCTCGCGCGCGGCGAACTGCGCCTTATCGGCGCCACCACCCTCGACGAATATCGCGAATACATTGAGAAAGACGCAGCGCTCGAACGTCGTTTCCAACAGGTGTACGTGGGGGAACCCTCGGTGGAGGACACCATTGCGATCCTCCGCGGACTCAAGGAACGATATGAGGCGCACCACCGCGTGGTCATTTCGGACAGTGCACTGATTGCCGCTGCGACCATGTCCAATCGCTACATCACGTCTCGGCAACTGCCCGACAAAGCAATCGACCTCATCGACGAGGCAGCGAGCCGACTCAAAATGGAGATTGAATCGTCGCCTGTCGAAATCGACGAACTGCGCCGGCTGGTGGATCGGCTCACGATCGAGGAACTCGCTCTCAAGAAGGAAAAAGACGATGCGTCGAAAGAGCGCCTGGTGAAGCTTCGCGGGGAATTGGACGACAAACGGGCGGCGCTCGCCGAATTGCAAAAGCGTTGGGACGCTGAAAAAGCCTCGTTGCAGGGAGTCGGTGACCTGATGACCAAACTCAATGAGGCACGTATTGACCTCGATCTCGCGATGCGCGAGGGGAACTACGAAAAGGCATCGAAACTCAACTACGAGGTCATTCCGGGGATTGAAGCGACTATCGCCGCGGCGGAATCGGGCGAGCAAATCGGTGACCGCATGGTCAACGATCGTGTCACCGAGGACGACATCGCCGCTGTTGTGGCGGCGTGGACGGGCATTCCCGTAGACCGGTTGACGCGGGGTGAAACGGAGAAGTTGTTGGGTCTCGAGAAGCAGCTCGCCAAGCGACTCGTGGGTCAAGAGGACGCGGTTCGTGCGGTGTCCGACGCGGTTCGACGCAGCCGTGCGGGCATCTCTGACCCGAATCGCCCGACGGGGTCATTCCTGTTCCTCGGTCCGACCGGTGTGGGCAAGACGGAACTCGCGAAAGCGCTGGGTGATTACCTGTTCGACGATGAAAAAGCCCTCATTCGCATCGACATGAGCGAGTACGGCGAAAAATTCTCTGTCTCACGTCTCATCGGGGCGCCCCCCGGCTATGTCGGATACGAACAGGGTGGTCAACTGACCGAGGCGGTTCGCCGCCGTCCGTATTCGGTCGTTCTATTGGACGAGGTCGAAAAGGCGCACCCCGAGGTGTTCGATTTGTTGCTGCAGGTGTTCGACGATGGTCGCCTCACCGACGGACAGGGTCGCACGGTCGATTTCCGGAACACCATTTTCATCCTCACCGCGAATCTGGGGTCGAATTTTCTCGTCGACCCCGATTTGTCGTGGGAGGAGAAGAAAATCGCCGTCAATGAAGCGGTTCGCCAGGCCTTTAAGCCTGAGTTCGTCAATCGTTTGGACGACATCGTGGTGTTTGCACCTCTGACGAGCACCGATCTGGAACGAATCGTCGACATCACGGTCGATCGACTCGCGGCCAGACTTCACGACCGACGCCTCACACTCGGGGTGACTCCCAGCGCACGCCTCTGGTTGTCCGAACGCGGGTACGACCCGATTTACGGCGCACGGCCACTTCGCCGACTCATGCAACACGAGATTGATGACCGCTTGGCCACCGCCCTCATCGCCGGGAACATTTCCGACGGGGATGCGGTTGTGGTTGATGTGGCACCCAACGGAGACGGCCTCACTGTCTCTCGAAACTCCCAATAGAAAAAAGGAACTATGAACAAGCGCGCGACCACTGAGTACCCGATTCACGACATTTTGGCGAACCGTTGGAGCCCCCGATCGTTTGATCCCTCTGCGGTGTTGACTCCGGCGGACCTCGGCCCGTCGTTCGAAGCCGCGCGCTGGGCGCCGTCGTCAAACAACGTGCAGCCATGGCAGT
>JANRET010000078.1:0-2586 GCA_030725885.1 Microbacteriaceae bacterium
GATCCAGGTAATCGTCTCCGCCGGCGACCTGGCGCCCGTCTCGATTGCTGTAGATGACGGAATGGGGGTTAGCGGTGTTGATGGAAGATGCGGCTGCGCGCAATGTGGCAACAGCCCCGGACATGAACGATGTGTGGAACGCGCCCGCGACCTGCAAGGGGATCACGCGAGAACCCGTGACGGGAGCTTCCGCGAGAAGAGCGAGCGAATCGAGTGGGCCGGCCACGACGACCTGCCCTCCGCCGTTCATGTTGGCCGCGACCAGACCGAATTGAGCCAGCTTCTCTGCGAGTTCGTCGCCTTCGCCTCCGATTACCGCGCTCATCCCGGTCGCCGAGGTTGCGGACTCGGCCGCCATCGCTCGGCCCCGAACCCCGACCAGGCGGAGTGCGTCAGTATCGCTCAGAATGCCCGCAAAATGTGCGGCGGCGAATTCGCCGACGGAGTGACCCGCGAACCGGATTGCTGTTTCGGGATTTTCGCGTAACAAGACCGTGCCTGACACAATCGACGCGGCCACGATGAGTGGCTGTGCGATGTCGGTGGATCGAATCGTGTCGGCGTCCGATGTGGTGCCATGAGCAATCAGGTCCACTTCCGACGCGTCGGACAGCCGCTCGAGGTGTTCGCGAACGCCGTCGACTTCCAACCACGGCGTGAGGAATCCGGGAGTTTGTGAGCCCTGTCCAGGCGCCGCGACGATGATCATCCGATACCTAGGCGTCCCCGCCGGGGTTCCCCGTCGTGCCCGCGGTTACATCGTCGAGACGGTAACGCTGGAAGGCGTCGATGACAACGGACCGATCGATTTCGCCCCGCTTTGCGAGTTGTTCGAGCACACGAACCACGATGGATTGGGTGTCGATTGCGAAATATCGTCGAGCCGCGGCTCGCGTGTCCGAGAATCCGAATCCATCGCCGCCCAGAGTCGCGAAATCGGTCGGCACGTAGGGTCGGATTTGGTCCGAGACCGCGTGCATGAAATCACTCACCGCGATGACCGGTCCGCGTTCCCCGCGAAGCTTTTCCGTGACGTAGGGAATGCGGGGGAGCTCCGTCGGGTGCAGGAAGTTATAGCGGTCCGAGTCTCGCCCGTCGCGGCGCAATTCGTTCCACGACGTGACAGACCACACATCCGCCGCCACATTCCAGTCGGCCGCGAGGATTTCCTGGGCTTCTAATGCCCACGGCACCGCGACACCACTCGCAAGAATCTGCGCGGGAATGTGCCCAACCGAGGCCGCACGATACTTGTACATTCCGCGCAACAGTCCGTCGACATCGATGCCGGCCGGTTCTGCTGGTTGAATCATGGGTTCGTTGTACACCGTGAGGTAGTAGTAAACGTTGGGATCAGCGTGTTGACCACCGTACATCCGCTCGAGGCCCGCTTTGACGATATAGCCGATTTCAAAAGCGAATGCCGGGTCGTAAGCGACCACCGCGTCATTGGTTGACGCAATGAGGTGTGAATGGCCGTCCGCATGCTGAAGACCCTCGCCCGTCAACGTTGTTTTTCCCGCGGTGGCTCCGATTATGAAACCCCGGGCCATTTGGTCCCCGGCGAGCCACATCTGGTCACCGGTGCGTTGGAACCCGAACATCGAATACAGCACGTAGATCGGGACCATCACCTCGCCTTGTGTAGCGTACGAGGTTCCCGCGGCAACGAACGCGGCCATTGCGCCCGCTTCGTTGATGCCGGTGTGGATGATTTGGCCTTGAACGCTCTCTTTGTAGGCGAGCAAGAGTTCGCGGTCAACCGAGACATAATTCTGCCCGGCCGGGTTGTAAATCTTGGAGGTGGGGAAGAATGAGTCCATCCCGAACGTGCGCGCTTCGTCGGGGATAATCGGGACGAACCTTTTCCCCATACTGTCGTCGCGCAGCAGGTCTTTGAGCAGTCGGGCAAACGCCATCGTCGTTGCGACCTCTTGTTTACCGCTACCTTCTTTCGCCAGTTCGTAGTGTTTGGCATCGGGCAGCGCAATCGGAGTCGGAACGTTCCTGCGCTGCGGGATGGCCCCGCCCAGTTCACGACGTTTTGCCAACAGGTATTGCACTGCGGGGTGGTTCGGCCCGGGATTGTAATAGGGCGGGCGATAGGGGTCAGCCTCTAACTCGGCATCCGAAATCGGAATCCGCAGGTCGTCTCGGAACGATTTGAGCACGTCGAGCGACAACTTCTTCATCTGGTGGACGGCGTTTCGTCCTTCGAACGTTTTGCCGAGACCGTAACCCTTGACCGTCTTCGCGAGGATGACGGTGGGTTGACCTTTGTGCGACAGCGCCTCTGAATAGGCCGCATACAGCTTTCGATAATCGTGCCCGCCGCGCTTGAGGGCCCAGATCTCGTCATCGGTCCAATCCGCAACCATCGCCGCGGTACGCGGATCGCGCCCGAAAAAGTGCTCACGAATGTATCCGCCGGATTCGGCCTTGTAGGTCTGGAAGTCGCCGTCGGGAGTCGAGTTCATGAGGTCGCGGAGGGCGCCGTCCGTGTCGTTGACCAACAAGGTGTCCCACTCGCGACCCCAGACGACCTTGATGACATTCCACCCGGCTCCACGGAAAAAGGACTCGAGT
>JANRET010000078.1:2596-4619 GCA_030725885.1 Microbacteriaceae bacterium
TTCCTGGATAATCTTGCCGTTACCGCGAACCGGGCCGTCGAGGCGCTGAAGGTTGCAATTGATGACAAACGTGAGATTGTCGAGCCCGTCGTTGGCCGCCAACTGCAGCGCGCCGCGCGACTCGACCTCGTCCATTTCCCCGTCTCCGAGGAACGCCCAGACGTGTTGATCGGAACAGTCTTTGATTTCGCGGTTCGTCAGATATTTGTTGAATTGTGCCTGATAGATCGCGTTGATCGGACCGAGACCCATGGATACGGTGGGAAATTGCCAAAAATTCGGCATCAACCGAGGGTGAGGATAGGACGAAAGCCCACCGGCAAAGTGCGATTTTTCCTGGCGGAAACCATCGAGTTGGTCTTCGGAGAGTCGTCCCTCGAGGAACGCCCGAGCGTACATGCCTGGAGCGGCATGGCCCTGGTAAAAGATTTGGTCCCCGCCGCCGGGGTGGTCGGGTCCACGAAAGAAATGGTTGTGTCCAACTTCGTACAGGGACGCACTCGATGCGTAGGAACCGATGTGGCCACCGACACCAACGCCGGGTCGCTGCGCCCGGTGAACCATGACCGCCGCATTCCATCGAATCCACGACCGGTACTCGCGCTCGACGTCCTCGTCGCCAGGGAACGCCGTTTCGTTCTCGGGAGCGATGGTGTTGAGGTAATCCGTTGTGGGCACCATGGGCACGCCCAGATGAAGTTCTTTGGACCTCTTCAGCAACGACAACATCAAGTCGCGACCGCGTTCATGACCCTGCGCCGCGACGACCTCGTTGAGAGAGTCTTGCCATTCGGCAGTCTCGTCAGGGTTGCTGTCTATGTGTGACGACGAATACGGGTCTTGGTCATTTACGCTCATCGGGTTGCTCTTCCAATCAATGGTGGCGAGGAAGTGGTGCCGACAGGGTTGCGTTGGCGCCCTGTCAATCCTAGACCGCCGTGCGCCCGACGGTGAATTTCCCATAAGATTGGACCATAAGGGCCTGTAGCTCAGTTGGTTAGAGCGCCACGTTTACACCGTGGATGCCGGGAGTTCGAGTCTCTCCGGGCTCACCCCCAAGCTATGCGTCGATGATATGGACGAGTGTGTCGATGAATCCCTCGAAGGTGTTGGAGTTTTTGACCACCTCGGACATTCGTCCGCGGTCGGAAAAGACATCCACGAATTGTTCGAATACCGATTGGAATTCGTCACGCCCGCTGGCGGCGAACGCGATGAACGCCACCACGTTGACGCGGTGGTCACCCCACACCGTTGGGTTCTCATTGATGGCGATGGCGATGGTGGGCTTTTGGGCCGTCATCGACATGGCGTGCGGAACTGCGAGTCCGTCCACAAAGACGGTCGACGACAATTGTTCCCGTTCGATGGCGCTGTCAATGTAGGCGTCACCGATGATCTCGAGCGACTTGAGGGACTCACCCAACGTCCGAATCGCGGACTCGGGACCGTCGAATTCGACGTTTCTAAAAAAGGTTTCGGGACGAAAGAACTCAAGAAGTCGTTCCCGAATCACCACGCGGCGGCGGCTTCGGCGAGTTCTCGCCGCGGCCTTTCGCACCTCGGTCACATCGTTTTCGGACAGAAACGGTTGAACCTGGATGATGGTGTCAAGGGCGAATGGAAGCGGAATTGTGGTAATCACAATGTCGGTTGTGATGTCGGTGGCGCGGACGTCGGTGCGTGTGATGACGGATTCAATCGTGATTTCCGCCCCCAAAATCTTTTCGATGCTTTCGCGCATGACGATGTGAAGGTCGTAATACGAGGGGCTCACAATCGTCGCGGACACCCGGTTTTTTGCCTGCGCTTGCCGCTCGAGATGGCTGCCGATATGCAGGGCAATGTAGGAGATCTCGTCCTCGTCGATCGTGATGTGGCGTTCTTTTTGAATTGTGGACGCGATGAAAACCGCGATGTCCCACACGAGTGGATACGACGTTTTGATTGATTTTTGGAGTGGGTTTCGTGACGGCGAATCAAAACTGGCCCGCGTGACGAGGTGACCGATGTGGAGTGCCAG
>JANRET010000079.1 GCA_030725885.1 Microbacteriaceae bacterium
ACAATATCCACTGCAAAATGTTTATAAAATAACGGCCAGAGGTTCCGATTCCGTGGGTGACGATGACCGTCTTCCCGTTGCTCTCGTTCGGCGTAATCCACCAGGCGGCGAGGTCGATGCCGTCGGCGACGGGAATGGTGGTCGGTTCGTACGGGACATCGACCAGCCACCACTTAGACAGGTCGTACCCGATCCACTTGTCCCAACCGGCTCCTTCGAACGGCCCGTTGTCCTTGCCCGGGGTCTCGAAGTATTCGGGGGTGTTGTTCACATCGTCAGCGTTAATGGCGCACGGCACCGAGGTACCCGAGGCGTACATGTATTCACCCGCCGCGAGACCTCCGCCGACGAGTAACAGAACGGTCGAGCCGGCAATAACGCCCCAGAGAGTGAATTTCTTCATTCGAGCAGATTAGCACCGCGGGCCGCGAACGAACCCACACGTGACGGGACGAATTTAGTGGTTGTGTCCGTCGTGGTCGTCGTGGTCGTCGCCCCAGACGGGGTCGGTGACCGCCGCGTTGGCGACGCTCGTGAATTCGGTGAGGTCGAGGACCTTGCCCTTCGAGTCGGTGACCTTGATTTTGGCCAGAACACTGGACAGCGCCTTGGAACGGGCGACCTCGCCGATCATGCCCTGAATCTGGCCGTTGTCCGACACGATTTTGATGAACTCGTTGACGTCCATGCCGTACTGCTGGGCGGACTGCATGAGATACTGCAACAGTTCGTCCTGACCGACCTGGACTTCTTCTTTCTCAGCGAGTTCGTCGAGCAGAATCTGCATGCGGAACGAGCGTCCCGTCGATTCGGTGACCTCGGCGCGGTGAACGTCGTCGTTTTCGCGTCCCTCTTTCGCCAGGTGGCGTTCGACCTCGTCGACGATGATGTTCTGCGGCACAGCGATGTTCGTCTTCTCGAGCAGAAGGTCGAGAAGTGCCTGGCGGGCGGTGGCGCCGTTGTCGAACACAGCACGCTTTTCGATTTGATTCTTCAGGTCGTCGCGCAATTCTTTGATCGTGTCGAATTGGCTCGACACCTGGGCGAACTCGTCGTCCGCCTCGGGAATCTCGCGCACTTTCACCTGATTGATGGTGATCTCAATCTCGGCCTCTTCGCCCTCGTGGTCACCTCCGACCAGGGTCGATTTGAAGGTCGTGGTCTCGCCGGCAGTCAACGTGTCGACGGCCTCGTCGAGTCCTTCGATCAGGTCACCCGAGCCGACCTCGTACGAAATCGAGGACGCGGTGTCGACGGTCTTGCCGCCAATGGTCGCCGTGAGGTCCAAGACCACGAAGTCGCCCTTCGCCGCCGGACGCTCGATGGTCACGAGCGTTCCGAAGCGCGTCCGGACCGCGAGAAGTTCCTCTTCGACCTGGTCTTTGGTGACCTCGGAGGTTTCGATCGATACCGTGAGCGCGTCGTACTCGGGCAGTGCCACCTTGGGGCGAACGTCAGTCTCGATCGTAAGGACGAGGTCCCCCGAGAAGTCCTTGTCCGACGGCAGTTTGGTGTCGATGATTTCGGGGCGGCCGAGCGTGCGGATTTTCTCCGCCTCGGTCGCCATGCGGAAGAACCGGTCGACGCCTTCGCTCACCGCGTGGTTGATGACCTCTTTGCGCCCGACCCGCTGGTCGATGAGCTGCGGCGGAACCTTGCCCTTGCGGAAACCCTTGATCTGAACCTGCTCGGCGATGTGCTGGTAGGCGTGGTCAATCGACGGCTTCAACTCGGCCGGCGTGACCGAGATCTGCAACTTGACTCGGGTATCCGACAGGGTCTCGACGATGGTGGTAGGCACTCGGTAACTCCTCGGTAAATACGGACTGAACGACGTTGTCGGGGCGACAGGATTCGAACCTGCGACATCCCGCTCCCAAAGCGGGCACTCTAGCCAAGCTGAGCTACGCCCCGGGCCTCGTGATCGGAAAAATCCACGACGCGCACCCAGTCTAGCGGGTGGTGGATTTCTCGCTCGCCACAGTTTGTTATAGGCTCCCCTGTGGGGATGTAGCTCAATGGTAGAGCCCCAGTCTTCCAAACTGATTACGCGGGTTCGATTCCCGTCATCCCCTCCATACCGATAAAACCGCGCTAATACGCGGAATAAACGGAGCTCGAGATACTTCGAGCGACAACGGTTTAGAGCGTGTTTAGACCCTCTCGTGTACCAACGTGTACTAACTCATACGAGAGAGGCAACAACATGGCTACAAAACGTAAGCACCGCAACACGTTCGGCACCGCCGAGCAACTCCCCTCCGGCCGGTGGAGAGCGTTTTACCGGCACGAGGGAAACCGGTTTACTTCACCGGCTACACATTCTGACATGCGCACGAATCAATTTTTCCACGCCCAACGTGTGTGAGCTAACTCTCGATGTCGGCTTCCGAAACATCGACTATGCCGCACGCGCGGCGGAAAGTTTGGGCTTGCACGTGATTGATATGTCGTCGGTGTTCTGTCATGACGGCCGATGCCCATTGGCCATTGGCGGGCTAAACGTATATCGCGACGATGACCACGTGAACCGTTCCTTTTACGAGACCCTCGCGCCTCTCATTGCGGCCGATTTAGCCGGTGCGAAGCTCATTCGAACGGAATGATCCCGTCGGGGCCGAGGAAGATGAGGTCGGCGGGTTGCCCTGCTTCGATGGTCGACCGGGTTGACGCCGTGATGGCCTGCGCGTGTGTGAGCGCTTCGTCGGGATGCCACGCGGGGCGCGAATCCGCGGTTCGCGCGGTCGCCATAGTGATCGTGTGCCACGGATCCAACGGCGCAACGGGAGCATCCGACCCGAGAATCAGATTCACGCCCACGTCAAGGAACGACTTCATCGGATAGGCGTAATCAACCCGGTCACCCCAGAGTTTCTCAGCGACATCGCGGTCGTCGACAGCATGAGCGGGTTGGACGCTTGCGGTCAATCCGAGCCTCGCCATCCGAGCGACGTCCTCGGGAAGAACCATCTGGGCGTGCTCGATACGACCCGAGACACCGACCTTTTCAAACGTGTCAATCACCACGGTGTTCGCTTTGTCCCCGATGGCGTGCAGCGCCGCGGTCACACCGTGGTCACGCGCCTCACGAACGAGCCGTTCAAGTTCTGTCTCGCTGGTGTTGAGGACTCCTACCGAATCGTCGCCCTCGTACGGCTCGTGCATAAACGCGGTTCGGGTGTTAATGGACCCGTCGGTAATCACCTTGAGGTAGCCCATCTCGACCCGTCCACCTATAACGTCGCCGGTTCGGAGGCCGCGGTCGAACGCTTCGTGAATTTGGTCGGCGTACAAACTGGCCCGAACTTTGATCACGTCGAACCCGTTCGCAAGCCGGCGGTCCCAGTCAGTCAGGCTTTCCATTTCGAAACTCGTAATTCCCACGACACCCATGGACTTCGCAATTCTCAGGGAATCAACGATGTACGAATCCATCAGTTCGTCACCAATCGCCGACATGAGGCTGAGGATTCGGAAAGCGTCGTGTTCCCGCAAAATCCCCGATTCGCCGGCAATGTCAACCACATCGAACTCGCGGGCGGCGACCGAGTTGATCCACACCGAATGGACGTCCATGCTGAACGCGATGACGGGCCGAGTGGAACTCACCGCGTCGAGCAACGACATTCGCGGAGGTGGCGACCACAGCGCCCAACGCAAACCGTGTCCGACGATCGGTTCGGCACCGTCGGTGGGGTGTTTGCGAAGGATTTCGACGACCGCATCGGCATCATCCGCCGGCAGCAGGTTCGCGCGCATCACGAATTGTGCCCACGAGCGGATATGAACGTGTTCGTCCCACAGTCCGGGCATCACGTCGTCGCCCTGGGCGTCGAAGTCACCGGCGTGGAAGCCGCCGTTCGCGGGCATGACCGCGGCGATTGTGTCCCCGATTACCTCGATGTCGATCAGAACACCGTGGTCAAGCGCGTTGCGAATCATCATCGCGTGACCCCCTGACAGCGTGGGCAAAAGTAAAGTTTTCGAGCCTCCATGATGTCCATCACGATATCCGTTCCGCATTCCCTGCAGGGCTTTCCCGCTCGCCGGTAAACCCAGTGTCGGTCCCGTCGGTTCGCGAGCGCCGCTCGGGCTTTTGCCGGAGTCAGCCCGTCCATCGTCAACATCTGACCAGTGGCCACCCCGATGTCCAACAGGTACACCCAATCTTTCCAAAGAGCCTGCAGAACCTCGTCGGTCAAAGCCTTGGATGACATGTACGGGTCGAGCCGTGCCCGGAACAACATTTCGGCTCGGTACACGTTCCCAATTCCCGCGATGATTTTCTGGTTCATGAGTGCCCGACCAATGGGAGTTCCCGTCCGTTTGATCCGTGCAACGAATCGCATTCCACCCTCCGGTTCGACAAGAGGGTCGGGTCCGAGTTCATGAATGATTTCCCCGACTCGCGTCGATCCAACCACTTCACACATCGTCGGACCGCGCAGGTCGGCGACGACATCGTCGGTGAGGATTCGGGCGCGCACCTGACCAATGGG
>JANRET010000080.1:0-2759 GCA_030725885.1 Microbacteriaceae bacterium
GTCTTCATGGGCGACTTCCCGCTCATGACCCCGAAGGGCACCTTCGTGATCAACGGCACCGAGCGTGTTGTCGTGTCGCAGCTCGTGCGCAGCCCCGGTGTCTATTTCGAAAAGGTTGACGACAAGACAACCGACAAAGACCTATATTCCTGCCGCATCATCCCCAGTCGCGGTGCGTGGCTCGAATTCGAAATCGACAAGCGCGACCAGATCGGTGTTCGCATCGACCGCAAGCGTCGCCAGTCGGTGACCGTCTTCCTCAAGGCCCTCGGCATGACGCGTGAAGAAATCGTGAAGGAATTTGCGGGTTCGTACACGATGGAGGAAACCCTCAGCCACGACAACATCCTCACCGCCGAAGACGCGCTGAAGGACATCTACAAGAAGCTCCGTCCGGGCGAGCAGGTCGCACTCGAAGCAGCACGGTCGCTCCTCGACAACTTCTTCTTCAACTCGAAGCGCTTCGACCTCGCGAAGGTGGGCCGGTACAAGCTCAACCGCAAGTTGGGGCTCGAACTTCCCGTCGGTTCGTCCGTTCTCACACTGGACGACATCAAGGCGACGATTCGTTACCTCATCGCGCTTCACGAGGGCAAGGCCACGATGCCGGGCAAGCGCAATGGAAAGAACGTCGAAATCCCTCTCGGAACCGATGACATCGACCACTTCGGGAACCGTCGTATCCGTGCCGTTGGCGAACTGATCCAGAACCAGATTCGAACGGGTCTGTCGCGCATGGAGCGTGTCGTTCGCGAACGCATGACGACCCAGGACGTCGAGGCCATCACGCCCCAGACCCTGATCAATATTCGTCCCGTGACCGCCGCGATCAAAGAGTTCTTTGGTACGTCGCAGCTGTCGCAGTTCATGGACCAGAACAATCCGCTTGCGGGACTCACCCACAAACGCCGTTTGTCGGCGCTTGGACCGGGTGGACTCTCGCGCGAGCGCGCGGGCGTCGAGGTTCGCGACGTTCACCCCTCGCACTACGGCCGCATGTGTCCGATCGAAACCCCGGAAGGCCCGAACATCGGCCTGATTGGCTCGCTCGCATCGTTTGCGCGAATCAACGCGTTCGGTTTCATCGAAACCCCGTACCGCCAGGTCGTCAACGGCAAGGTCACCAACAAGATCGACTACCTCACGGCGAGTGACGAAGACGAGCACATCGTCGCACAGGCCGGCGCTCCCGTGAACGAAGACGGGACACTGGCCGAAGAGCGCGTGCTCGTCCGAATCAAGGGCGGAGAGGTCGACACCGTTCCCGCGAACCGCGTCGACTACATGGACGTTTCACCGCGCCAGATGGTGTCGATTGCGACGTCACTTATTCCGTTCCTTGAGCACGACGATGCGAACCGCGCCCTGATGGGTGCCAACATGCAGCGCCAAGCCGTTCCGCTCTTGCGGTCCGAAGCGCCGATCGTCGGTACCGGCATGGAATCGTACGCCGCGGTCGACGCGGGCGACGTGCTCATCGCCGATCACGCTGGAGTCGTCACCGCGGTTTCGGGTGACCACGTCACGGTGCTCAACGACAAGGGCGGCGAACTCATTGCCGGAACCAAAAACAAGGTTCCGGTGAACTCCGAGTACGTGCTTCGTAAGTTCGAGCGTTCTAACCAGGGAACCAACTTCAACCACCGCCTCGTTGTCTCCGAAGGCGACAAGGTCGCCAAGGGCGCTGTCCTCGCGGACGGCCCCGCAACCGAAAACGGTGAACTCGCTCTTGGAAAGAACCTCCTCGTGGCATTCATGTCGTGGGAGGGTCACAACTTCGAAGATGCGATTATCCTCAGCCAGAACCTGGTCAAGGACGACACGCTGTCCTCGATTCACATCGAGGAATACGACGTCGATGCGCGTGACACCAAGCTCGGACCGCAGGAAATCACCCGCGACATTCCGAACCAGTCGCAGGAGAGCCTCGCTCACCTCGACGAAGAGGGAATTGTTCGGATTGGGGCCGAGGTTCGCTCCGGAGACATTCTTGTCGGACGTATCACGCCCAAGGGCGAGACCGAGCTGACCGCCGAAGAACGTTTGCTTCGCGCGATTTTCGCCGAGAAGGGCAAGGAAGTTCGCGACTCGTCGCTGCGCGTCCCGCACGGCGAGCACGGAACCGTTATCGATGTCAAGATTTTCAACGCCGACGACGAGGACGACGAGCTCGGAAACGGTGTCCTGAAAAAGGTCATTGTTTACATCGCACAGAAGCGCAAAATCTCTGAAGGGGACAAGCTCGCGGGCCGTCACGGAAACAAGGGTGTCATCGCCAAGATTTTGCCGGTCGAAGACATGCCGTTCCTCGAAGACGGAACGCCGGTTGATGTAGTCCTCAACCCGCTGGGGGTACCTGGTCGAATGAACTTCGGGCAGGTGCTCGAGCTTCACCTCGGTTGGGCCGCAAAGCAGGGTTGGTCGGTCAACGGAAACCCGGACTGGGCGAAGTTCCTGCCCGAGGAAGCCCGCGAAATCGCCCCCGGCACCAAGGTGGCGACACCGGTGTTCGACGGCGCCAGCGAAATCGAAATCGCCGGTCTTCTCGACTCGACATTGCCCCGTGCGAACGGCAAGCAACTGATCGGTTCATCCGGAAAGGCCGTGCTGTTTGACGGTCGTACCGGCGAAAAGTTCGACGACCCGATTTCGGTCGGATACATGTACATCCTCAAGTTGCACCACCTCGTCGACGACAAGATTCACGCGCGTTCGACAGGACCGTACTCGATGATCACGCAGCAACCGCTGGGTGGCAA
>JANRET010000080.1:2769-4467 GCA_030725885.1 Microbacteriaceae bacterium
AACGGGTTCATACAGTCTCGTTACTCAGCAGCCGCTGGGTGGTAAGGCGCAGTTCGGTGGACAGCGATTCGGTGAGATGGAGGTGTGGGCGCTCGAAGCATATGGCGCCTCGTACGCTCTGCAAGAACTTCTCACCATCAAGTCGGATGACATCGCCGGTCGCGTCAAGGTCTACGAAGCGATCGTCAAGGGGCTCAACATTCAGGAACCAGGTATCCCCGAATCGTTCAAGGTCCTCATGAAGGAAATGCAGTCCCTCGGACTCAACGTCGAAGTTCTCGACGCCGCGGAGAACCCGGTCAACCTTCGTGACACGGCGGATGACGCCGATCGCGCTACCGCATCGTTGGGCGTCAACATCGCCCGCGAAGAGTCCGCCGCAGTGGACTACGCCGAATAGGCACCCCCAGAGAACTGATTATCGGAAAATACGGAAGAGAAAAAAGTGCTCGACGCAACATCCTTTGAGAAAATTCGCATCAAGCTCGCTACGAACGAACAGATTCGGTCGTGGTCGAGCGGTGAGGTGAAGAAGCCCGAAACCATCAACTACCGCACCTTGAAGCCGGAAAAGGATGGTCTCTTCGGAGAACAAATCTTTGGTCCGTCCAAGGACTGGGAGTGCGCGTGTGGCAAGTACAAGCGTGTTCGCTTCAAGGGCGTCACGTGTGAGCGATGCGGTGTCGAGGTCACCCGGCAGGCCGTTCGTCGCGAGCGCATGGGACACATCGAGCTCGCCGCTCCGGTCACCCACATCTGGTACTTCAAGGGTGTGCCCAGCCGTCTTGGGTACCTCCTCGACATGGCGCCGAAGGACCTCGAAAAGGTCATCTACTTTGCCGCGTACATGGTGACGAGCGTCAACGAAGATCGCATGCACCAGGACATGCCGATTATCGAAAAGCAGGTCCAGACTGAGATTCGCGACTACGAAAAGGTCCGCGACGAAGAAATCACCGACCGCCAAAAAGAACTCGAAGACGAACTGGCTAGGCTCGAAGCCGAAGAGGCCAAGGCGGACGTCAAGCGCAAGGCCAAAGAATTGGCCGAGCGCGAAATGGCCAACATTCGCAAGTCGTTTGACGACGACATTGCCCGTTGGCAGCGCGCCTGGGATTCGTTCCGTTCACTCAAGCAGGGTGGACTGTGGGCCGATGACACAGAGTTCCGTTTCCTCGTCGACCACTTCAAGGGCAACACCGACCCGGACAAGACGACGCTGGACGAGACATACTTCACCGCACTCATGGGTGCCGAAGCAATCGAGCACGTCCTCAAGGACCTGGGCAAGAACGACCGCGAAAAGCTCAAAGCGGAGGCGGACGTTCTGCGTCACGAGATTGCCAACGGCAAGGGACAGCGCAAGGTCCGCGCGATCAAGCGCCTGCGCGTAGTCAACTCGTTCCTTGTTCCAGCCGGACAGGACCCGCGCGATGTGCCACTGCCCGAGGCGATGGTGTTGCGCGTGATTCCCGTGATTCCGCCTGACCTTCGCCCGATGGTGCAGCTCGACGGTGGACGCTTCGCGACGAGTGATCTCAACGACCTGTACCGCCGTGTCATCAACCGCAACAACCGACTCAAGCGGTTCGACGAGCAGATGACGCCACAGATCATCAAGAAATATGAAAATCGAATGCTGCAAGAAGCGGTCGATGCGTTGTTCGACAACGGCCGTCGTTGCCGTCCGGTGACTGG
>JANRET010000081.1:0-2697 GCA_030725885.1 Microbacteriaceae bacterium
GCCAACGGCTGACCTCCGTCACCGACGGGGTCCACGGGCTCGAAATGCAGATTTACGAAAAGAAGCTGCACCTCGGAAACCTGCTCGAAAAGGCGGCGGACGAGATGGCTTTGACGGAACAGGTTCTGGTCGACGAGTACGGACCGGACACGCTCGTGCCGATGCTGGATGGTGACCCTGTTCCGTTCACCCGTGCCGAACAGGAAGCACGCCTGAAGGACGCTGAGCGATCGATGGACCAACTCGGACGAATCAACCCGCTTGCGTTGGAGGAATTTGCCGCGCTGGAACAGCGGCACCAGTTCCTGACGGAACAGCTTGCCGACTTGGACAAGACGCGCACGGACCTGTTACAGATCATCGACGAACTCGACGACCGCATGCAGTCGATTTTCATCGACGCGTTCCGCGACACCAAGGCGGCGTTCGATCGAATCCTGCCGGTGCTGTTCCCCGGCGGAACCGGTCACCTGACCTTGACCGACCCCGACGCGCCTCTCACGACGGGTATTGAAGTCAGCGTGAAACCCGCGGGAAAGAAAATCGAACGGCTGTCGTTGCTCTCGGGCGGCGAACGATCGCTCGCCGCGGTCGCTCTTCTCGTCGCTATCTTCAAGGCTCGCCCCTCGCCGTTTTACATCCTCGACGAGGTCGAAGCCGCGCTCGATGACGCCAACCTTGGGCGATTGCTCAGCATCTTCGAGGAACTTCGCGCGTCGTCACAACTCGTCATCATCACTCACCAGAAACGCACGATGGAAATCGCCGACGCACTGTACGGGGTGTCGATGCGCGGGGACGGCGTGAGCGCGGTCGTCGGACAACGCATCGCAACCCCGGTCGAAGCGTAGGGTCGCTGTCATGGCCTGGTCGTTTGCAAAAGCATTCCAGAACCTTTTCACGGGGTCGCGGCTGGTCGAGTCCGAGGATTGGGAAAATCTCGAGGACACTCTGCTGAGCGCCGACTTCGGACCACGGGTCACCGACGAGGTAATCGATGCAGTTCACGCGGTCGCCGACTCCACGGGGAACCTGGACACCGATGACCTTCGCCGAATTCTGGGCGAGGTGCTCGAGGAACGGCTCGCCGCGTTCGACCCCACCCTGTCTCTGCAGGCCGAGCCGGGGCTTCCCGCCGTGGTTCTGGTCGTCGGTGTCAACGGCGTCGGAAAAACGACGACGATCGGTAAATTCGCCAAGTTCATCGCCGCCCGCGGCAAACGTGTTTTGGTGGGTGCCGCGGACACTTTTCGCGCCGCCGACGTCGACCAATTGGCGACGTGGGCGGAACGGGCGGGAGTCGACATCGCGAAACCGCAGTTGGACGGTCAGGATCCTGCCGCGGTGGCCTTCCAAGCCGTCGAACGAGCGACGGCCGAGGGTCACGACGTCGTCATCGTCGACACCGCCGGACGTCTCCACACCAAGTCGGGGCTCATGGACGAACTCGCAAAAATCAGGCGTGTCGTCGAGAAAAAGGTGCCCATCAATGAGGTGCTGCTCGTGCTCGATGCGACAACGGGCCAGAACGGGCTGAACCAAGCGGAGGCGTTTCTCGAACAAGCGGGCGTGACCGGTCTCGTGCTCACGAAGCTCGACGGTAGTGCCCGGGGCGGTTTTGTCTTCGCCGTTCAGGAACTCACGGGCATCCCCGTGAAATTGGTCGGGCAGGGCGAAGGCATCGACGATCTCACCGGGTTCACCCCGCACGTGTTCGTTCGGCAACTTCTCGACTAACCGCCTAATCTGGTCGACATGATGCGCGCATTCGAGGGACACAAGCCGGTCGTCGCCGAGGACGCCTGGATCGCTCCGAATGCGACCCTCGTCGGTCGCGTCCGGATCGAACCGGGTGCTTCCGTCTACTTTGGGGCGGTTCTTCGCGCAGACCTCAATTCGATCACTCTCGGTGAGGGGTCCAACATCCAGGACACCGTCGCCGTGCACGTCGACCGCGACGCTCCGACCACCATCGGCCGCGGCGTTTCCATCGGGCACGCCGCCGTCGTTCACGGCTGCACCATAGGTGACGACTGCCTCATCGGCATGAACGCCACCGTGTTGTCGCACGCGGTGATTGGCAATGAATCACTCATTGCCGCGGGAACGGTCGTGCTGGAAGGGACGGTCATTCCGCCGCGCTCGCTCGTCGCAGGTGTTCCGGGCAAAGTTCGCCGTGAATTGACCGACGACGAAGTCACGGCAATTCGCCGGAATGCCACCACCTACCGCGAACTCAGCGCCATCCATTCGCTCGAAGACTAGTCTGGATTGGTTATGGCCGTCTTTGGAAATCTCTCGGAACGACTCACGTCGGCCCTGTCCAGTCTGCGCACGAAGGGGAAACTCAGCGCGGCGGACGTCGACGGGACGGTTCGCGAAATTCGTCGGGCGCTCCTTGACGCGGACGTGTCGCTCGACGTCGTCAAGTCATTTACCGGCAACATCCGAGAACGCGCACTGTCCGACGATGTCAACAAAGCACTCAACCCTGCTCAACAGGTTGTTCAGATTGTCAACGAAGAACTTGTCCACATCTTGGGCGGAACTCAGTCGCAACTCACGTTCGCCAAGAAGCCGCCGACCGTCATCATGCTGGCGGGGCTTCAGGGGTCGGGAAAGACGACGTTCGCGGGGCAACTCGCCAAGCACTTGAAGTCCCAGGGACACACGCCGGTTCTGGTCGCGTGTGACCTG
>JANRET010000081.1:2707-4460 GCA_030725885.1 Microbacteriaceae bacterium
GTTGACCGTCGTCGCGGAACAGGCGGGGGTTCAGATCTTTGCCCCCGAGCCGGGTAACGGAAAAGGCAATCCCGTCACGGTGGCGAAGGACGGCGTGAAGTTCGCGACCCAGAAACAGTTCGACACCGTCATCATCGACACCGCGGGTCGACTCGGCGTCGACGAGGATTTGATGCGCGAGGCGCGCGCCGTTCGCGATGCGACGTCGCCGGATGAAGTGTTGTTCGTCCTCGACGCGATGATCGGACAGGACGCCGTCCTCACGGCCAAGGCTTTCCAGGACGGGGTCGACTTCACCGGGGTGGTTCTCACCAAACTCGACGGGGACGCGCGCGGTGGGGCGGCTCTATCCGTTCGAGGTCTCACCGATCGCCCCATCGTTTTCGCGTCTACCGGTGAGGATCTTGACGCAATCGAGCCGTTCTACCCTGACCGCATGGCGAGCCGAATCCTCGACCTCGGTGACATCCTCACGCTGATCGAACAAGCGCAAAAGAACTTCGACGACGACGAAGCAGCGAAGGTCGCCGAAAAACTTCAGTCGAACACCTTCACGCTTTCTGACTTTCTCGAACAGTTACAACAGGTCCGCAAGATGGGGTCGATGAAGGGGTTGTTGGGCATGATGCCCGGAGCCGGCAAAATGCGCGAACAAATCGACAACTTCGACGAGAAGGACATCGATCGCACAGAGGCCATCATTCGGTCGATGACCCCGCTCGAGCGCGATAACCCGAAACTTCTGAATGGCTCGCGACGACTTCGAATCGCCAAGGGCTCGGGCATGACGGTGACCGAAGTCAACCAATTGGTGATCCGATTCGAGGCTGCCGCCAAAATGATGAAGACAGTCGCTCGGGGCGGAACCCCGAACATTCCCGGCATGGGCCCAATACCCGGTGGGCGAGTCAAGGCGAAGACTCCCGTCGTCAAAAAAGGTTCTCGGTCGGGTAACCCCGCCAAACGTGCGGCCGAGAACGCCGCGCTATTGTCCGCGCCGGCGACTGACGGTAACAGTTTCGGAATCGGTTCCGCACCCGACGCCGAAGTCAGCGACTCCGAGATGGAAACCATGCGCCGCTTTATCGAGCGCGGCGGGCTGTGAGTTCTGACCGCGTAACGACGCGGGTATTGCTGGCTATCGTCGGAACAGTGCTGGCCTGGTCGAGTGCTTTTGTCGTCATTCGGGCCGTTCTCCCGGTATTCGAACCGGGAGAACTCGCGTTCCTTCGTCAACTTGTCGCGGTGCCCTTGCTCGCCGTCTGGATGATCGGACAGAAGTGGGTGTGGCCAACCGCCCGCGAATGGCTGCTCATTTCCGTGTTCGGGCTGACGTGGTTTTCGACCTACATCGTCGCGCTGAACACGGCGGAACAAACCATCGACGCGGGGACCGCGTCGTTCATCGTCAACATCGGGCCGTTGCTCATCGCCGTCGGTGCTTTTATGTTCCTGGGTGAAAAACTTCCGCGAAATCTTCTGGCCGGTGCCGTCGTCGCTCTGGCGGGCGTCGGCCTCATTGCCGTGGGGACGTCCTCGAGCGACCACCTCGACCTCGTCGGCGTTCTCTGGGCACTCGTCGCCACAGTGACCTACGCGGTCGGCGTTCTCACGCAAAAACCCGCGCTCGCACGATTGTCCTCCAACCAAGTCACACTTCTCGGGGCCGCGATCGCTCTGGTTCCTCTCTTCTGGTGGGCGCCGGAGGCGGTCACCACGATTCAGACCTGTCTCTTATACACATCTCGCAGGG
>JANRET010000082.1 GCA_030725885.1 Microbacteriaceae bacterium
CGACCGTCGGTGTCAGTGCCGTGATTGCGCCCGACGGCGGCGACCTCGATCGGCTCGAGCCGTTCACGCCGGGCGTAATGGTTGCGGATGTTCCGCTGTCTACTGTCGTGACCCCGGCGAGCATCATCGGTTTACCGCTCGAATGGGCACTCATCATCATGGGAGTTGTTCCTGTTGTCGGTCTTCGACGGTCCCGCCGACAATGAGTGATGTGCTCGTCATCGTTCCCACGTTCAACGAACGGGAGTCGCTGGCCTCGGTGTTAACTGCCATTTGTCAGGTCCAGCCCCGGGTCGACGTGTTGGTGGTGGACGACAATTCACCGGACGGAACCGGTCAACTCGCGGACGAGTTCGCCCGCGCGAATCCCACCGTTCACGTCATTCATCGTGAAGCAAAGCATGGACTCGGGCCTGCCTACATCGCAGGTTTTTACTGGGCGGTCGATCGCGATTACGACTGGGTGGTTCAGATTGATGCGGACGGATCGCATGACCCTCGCGTGATTCCGACTCTGCTCGCCGTGGCCCGCGGCATCAAGGCCGACCTGGTGCTCGGTTCCCGCTGGGTCACGGATGGTCGAGTGGACGGTTGGAGTGTTGCGCGCCAAGTGGTGTCGCGCACCGGCAATGGCTTTGCCCGATTCGCACTTCGGTCGAGGGTTCGTGACCTGACCGCGGGCTTTCGGGTCTTACGAGTCGAGGCTCTCCGCCAGCTGCATCTGGAGACGATTGCGTCCAGCGGATATTGCTTTCAGATCGAGATTGCCGATCGAGTTGAACAAAGTGGGGGCATGATTATCGAGCACCCCATCACTTTCATCGAACGAGTAGCGGGGAAGTCCAAAATGCATTTCGGAATCGTGGTCGAAGCCCTCACACGAATTTCCGCGTGGGGAATCAAGCGCTGGTTTTTACGCCGCTAGGCCGATTTCCGCAACGAGACGGCATCGAACTCGCCGTTGGCGCGCCCCTCCGCGATGCGGTCGGCCAAAATAACTTCGAGTTCCTCGATGGTGCGTCGCTTCATCAGTTGTTCCCAGTGGGTAACCGTGGGCGGCAAAGGTGCCGGCGCGTTGGGGTCGTTACCGACAATGGGCTTCCCCTTGGAATCCAATCGGCGCCCAATTTTGCTGGAGCGCGGCGATTTCCAGTCGAACGGCACGTCAACTCCGGTCATGAAGGTGACGGTGAACTCTTCGCCATCCTCGGTGCGAAACGTAACAATCTGGGTTTCAACAAAATCGACGCCTTCTTCGCTTTCATGGCTGATCGATCCCAGGCGGGTTCCGCGTAGCTGTTTGTTACTCATGGTTGCCTCCTCGTGGCTTGTGGCCTACCTCTTATAAAGGCAGAGAGAGGTGAAATATTCCTGAGCGGAACTAATGAATCACCTATGAATCGAGGACGCGGAGTGCGAGATCCGCTCGATCGGTCACAATCCCATCCACGCCAATGGCCAGCAACCGGCGCATCGTTGCCTCGTCGTTGACGGTCCAGACGTGCACTTCTAAACCGGCGCGATGGTAACGGTCGACCAGTTGTTCCGTAACGAACGTCATACGATTTGCTCGTTCGGGAATCTGTAGCGCATGAATGAGGGGGAGGGGAGGGGTGAACCCCATTCGAATGGCGGTAGCGAGAATGAGAAATTCCGTCGCCGAGGGACTCGATGCGGCGCCGGGAATTCGCTTCGTGATGGCGAGACGCCGGGCTGTGCTGAACGACGTCAACAACACTCGGTCCGACGCGCCCGCGTCCCGCACGGCGGAAACAACACCATCGATGGCAGCACCGTCTTTGACGTCGATATTGAAACGCGTGAGCGGAAATCGTTCGAGCGCCTGCGGCAGGGTGATGAATCCCTCGCCGCCAAGGTCCACCTCGGCCAATTCTGCTGCGGTGAGAGCGCCGACTGGACCCGAACGATCGGAAACGCGGTCGAGAGTCGTGTCGTGGCTAATCATCGCGACACCGTCTTTCGAGCCCACGACGTCGGTCTCGATGAACGTGACGCCCGCATCCACCGCTGCCTGAAATGCGCTCATGGAGTTCTCGGGATCGTCATTGTGCAGTCCCCGGTGAGCCAGCACGCGCGGAGCGCGCCCGGCGAAGTACGGGTGTTCGGCGGCGCGAAACGTCACGTGGGCACGGTATCACGGCAGTCCGGCGTGGTAGTTTCAATCCCATGACTTCCAATCCCTTATCGCCCGGCCAGCTTGCGGGAAAGACCGCCTTCGTAACCGGTTCGTCCCGCGGAATCGGTGCCGAGACGGCTGGTTTCCTCGCCGAAGCGGGAGCCCGCGTCGCTATCAACTACCGCGACAAAGAGGCCCGAGCGGAAAAGGTTGCCGCGGGGATCCGCGAGAGCGGCGGAAACGCCATCGTTGTCGGTGCCGACCTGACCGATTACGACTCGATGACGCGCCTCTGCGCCACCCTCACTAACGAGTTCGGGGGACTCGACATCCTCGTCCTCAATGCCTCCGGCGGCATGGAATCGGGTAAAGGGGACAACTACGCGATGCGCCTCAACCGCGACGCGCAGGTAAATGCCCTTGAGACACTGCGGCCCTTATTGCACCGCGGTTCGCGCGTTGTTTTCATCACGAGCCACCAAGCGCACTTCATTCGAACCGTCGACACCATGCCCGAATATCTTCCGGTCGCACTGTCGAAACGTGCCGGAGAAGACGCGCTGCGTGAGATGATTCCGTCGCTCGCGGAGGACGGAATCGATTTCGTCGTGGTTTCCGCCGACATGATTGAGGGAACGGTCACGGCGACTCTGTTGGACCGCGCCAATCCCGGCACGATTGACGCGCGCAAAGACGCGGTGGGGAAGCTGTATAACGTCGCAGAATTCGCCGCCGAAATCGTTTCGGCCGCGGTCGACCCTGTTCCCGCCGACAACACGCGTCTTGTGGGCGACACCGGTTACTTCGGGCAGTAGCGCCCGATTGTGACCACGCTGTCGTTTCCGAAACCGCTTGTTCTAGTTCGATTAGTTGTCGGTCTATACCTGTTTGGACTCGGAATCGCTTTTCTCATTCGCGCGTCGATCGGGCTCGCGCCGTGGGACGTTTTTGGTCAGGGAATCGCCAACATCACGGGGTTGAGTTTCGGTTTGTCCACGGTGCTCGCGAGCGCTCTGGTTCTGTTGCTGTGGATCCCGCTCAAACAGATGCCGGGTCTCGGAACCGTCTTCAATGCACTTCTGATCGGTCCTTTTGTTGATTTGTCGCTTCAGTGGGTTCCCTCACCACCGGTTGCGGGACTCATCGGCCAGGTCGGATGGTACCTGCTGGGGATGATCGGCATCGCGATAGGCACCGGAATGTACATCGGGGCGCGCCTCGGACCCGGTCCACGGGATGGACTCATGACCGGTGCGGTGGCCACGTTCAGAAAACCGGTGTGGATTGTCCGAACCGTCATCGAGGGCGGCGCCATGCTGATCGGATTCGCGCTCGGTGGCCCGATTGGTCTTGGCACCGTTCTTTTCGTCGTCGGTATTGGTCCGCTGGTGCAGTTGTCGATGCGCGTCTTCGTCTGGCTGGACCGCCAACGCCCATGATCCACCCTGACGGCCGCGAGCACATGAAACACCGCGAAACAGCTCGGGTGATTCTGCAGAATTCGGACCGGTGTTTCCTGTTGATGCATACCCACTTCGAATCGCACACCGGTCTGGCTCCGCGTTGGATTACTCCGGGTGGTGGAATCGACCCGGGGGAAACGCCGCTCGAGGCCGCCGTGCGGGAACTTCACGAGGAAACTGGCCTGGTGGTCGACCCGGCAGACCTCGGTGAACTCGTCGAGAGGGTGCCGGGTTACTGGGACTGGCCCGATGGTGAACGATTTCATTCCTATATCGATCACTTTTTTCATCTTGCCGTGACGGATTTTGAGCTCGACACATCCGGGTGGACCGAATCGGAACACCATGATGTTATCGAGATGCGCTGGTGGACAATCGACGAACTGCGTGCCGAGGTTCCGGTGGTGGGTCCGCCTGGGCTAATTGACCTGTTGAAGCCCCTCGGCTGAGTTTTCGGCTCCGGTGCTTTATCCGATAATGCACATTATGTCAGAATGGGTAAATTCGTCGATCGAGGGCCACTCCCTCACGTGCTAGCGGGTTGCGGCCACCCAGGCATCGAGCTTCGCGCTCGCAGCACCGGAATCAATCGAGTGTTGTGCGACCTGAACCGCGTCGGCAATGCGTTCGACGAACGAACGATCGCGTTCGGAGGGGTTTTTCGACAATCGGTGAGCCACGATTCCCGCGGCCGAGTTCAGAAGGATGATGTCGCGTGCTGCGCTGGGCTTCCCCGCCAGCACGTTTCGAGCAAGCGCAGCGTTCTCGTCCGGTGTTCCTCCACGAATCTCGTCAATCGTGGAATAGGCAAAACCGACCTCGCGCGGATCAAAATCGTGCTCGGTCACGCTCCCGCGAC
>JANRET010000083.1 GCA_030725885.1 Microbacteriaceae bacterium
GCGCCCCAAGCGGCGCAAAGCTCAGGACGAGTCAGCCATCGACCCGTCGGCGCGAAAAGAATAGTTCGCGTCGACGAATTCACCAGCGAAAGCCCGTGGCAACCACAGTCGGGCGTCCGCCCACATCCGGTCGAACGGGATGGCGTCGATCGGAAACCAATGCGGGGCGAGTTCGTCGCTCCCCGTTGGCGTGCCCGTCCAGGTTCGCGTGACGAAGCCGAACGATCGCTGGCTCCACTCGTCTCTGTCGACAAACGGGTAGGTGATGTCGCTAATGGCGACGAGGTCACTGGCAACGACATCGACTCCGAGTTCTTCGTCGACTTCGCGGACGGCGGCGGTGCGGGCGCTCTCCCCCGGCTCGAGTTTCCCGCCAGCACCGACCAGCTTGCCGACACCGAGACCCGTCAGTTTTTCTCCCAGCAGGACTTCGGTGACGATTTCGGCGCCGACGTGACGGTCCCGCAGCAGATAGACCACACAGACGTCGAACACGGTCCAACACTAGAGCGGTTGGCGCGATAGTGTCGAAACGCCTCCCCGACCTTCGACCAGCATGAGGACTTCCCCAATGTCACACTTTGCACCGCCCGTGCCAAAACCCGAACCCAGCCAAACGCCCCACGTCGTCGCACTGTTGTTGCGCCGCGGACTCGGAGTTCTCAACTTCGTGATGGCGTTCGCGGTTGCGATCGCCCTGGCCGTCAACATCTCGGACCGTTTGATTCAGGGGATTTTCAACCCGACGCACTATTTCCAGTACTTCACAATTCAGACCAGCGTCATCAACATCGTGGTTCTGTTGATTGGTGGGATTTTTGGCGTCATGCGAAAGAACGACCCGCACTGGTATTCGACGATGAGGGCGAGCATCGTGTCGTACGCCATCGTCACCGGCGTGATTTACAACCTGCTGTTGGCGGGGTTCCCCGCCACCGACGGATACGTCGCGAGTTTCTCGTTCCCCGGAGACATGCAACACATCTGGGCGCCACTGTTCATCGCCGTCGAATGGTTGCTCATGCCCGGGCGCACAAGGCTGCGCTGGGGTGTGCTGTGGATTTCCGCCGTGTACCCACTGGTTTGGGTTGTCGGGTCCTTGATCCGCGGTCTCGTCGGTGACGGCTGGTTCCCTTACTTCTTCCTCAACGTCACGGACATGGGTATCGCTGGGGTTGTCGCCTACATCGCCGCCATCGCCGCGTTCGTCGTCGGGAATGCCGCTATTGCGGTCGCGGTCGGACGATTTCATTCGCGGGTTTTCGTCGGGTTTAGGTTGGATCGCACCGGTATTTAGGGTTACGTGTCGGTGGTCGTTCGTATCCTCGGAATCGTTCACCTTGGCCGGAAGGACCCAACAACCGTGTTCGACAACCCCGAAAACATCTCGTGCCCGAAGTGCGAGACACCCAACCCGCTCGAGATTCTGTACGGTCTTCCGAGCCACGAAATGCAACTCGCAGAGTTCCAGGGCACAATCGCCTTGGGCGGTTGTCTCATCCGCGACGATGACCCCGCTTACCAGTGCCGCGACTGTGGCGAGCGGTTCGGAACGATCTAGTCCGCGAGCCGCTGCTGGAGGGCGTCCGTCAAAAGCGCCGTGAGAGCCGCCATTTGAACCGACATGCTTTGTTCAAGTTCGCTGTCATCGCCGTCGAGCGCACGCGCAGCGAGGCCCGCCTTGGAGTCGATCAGGTCGGCAATTCGTGAATCTATCGTCTGCGCCGCAATGATGCGCCACGCGGTGACAGGCAATTCCTGACCGATTCGGTGAACGCGGTCGATCGCTTGCGTTTGCTCGGCGCTCGTCCACGACAGTTCCGACAAAACCACGTTGGACGCGACCTGCAGGTTGATGCCGACACCCGCGGCGGTGAGCGAACACACAATCACGGCAACGTTGGGGTCGTTGGTGAAGTCATCGATCGCTTTTGTACGCGCTTCGGCCGACTGATTCCCACGAATCGACGTGGTCGACAGTCCCACTTTCGCGAAGTGTGCCTCGGCGGCGTCCATCACGTCCACGTGTTTGGCGAAAAACACGACCTTGCCGACGCTGTTCGCCAGTTGCACGGTGTAATCCGCCGCGAGGTTGGCTTTCGCCTGTCCGATGCGACGCACCATCGCAAACACGTTGTCCTGTGACGTCGAATTCTTCGACTCTTCGACCTCGGCATTGGCGACGAGTCGAACGATGTCCGCATCGATTCCGGCCGGACGGTCACCACGACCCGCGATGATGCGGTCGTACCGTTCGACGAGGCGCTGCATGAGCGCCGCCTCGGAATCGCGAATCGACCGACCGATTTCGTCGTCCAGTTCCACAGGAATGTCCGCGACCCGGCGGGCGGGAATGTCTTTGGCGACGTCGGCCTTACGGCGCCGAACGATTCCCATGTCGATGACGCACTGACGCGCCTCGGGGAAAAACGCGCCGTCCGCGGGGGTGAGTTCGAGCCCCTCGAGTTTCGCCATCAGGGCGGTCATCGGCTTGTCGTCGTCGATCCACCCGAGGAACTTCCAAATCATCCGGAAGTCTTCGACCGCGTTGATGAGGGGCGTCCCCGTCAACGCGATCATGAGCGGATTACCGTGCCGCGAACGAACCGCGTTCGCGATGCGCTGCACGTTCATCGACCGCTGTGAATCACGGTTCTTGATGAAGTGCGCTTCGTCCACGACCATGCCGGCGAACCCGAAACGGCTCGCCCATCCCGCGTGGCGATCGAGAATGTCGTAGTTGATGATGATGACGTCCGAGAAGGCGTCGAGGTCGTCTCCGTCGCCGTGAATGACGGACGCGATACGGTGGGGAATCCAGCGGTCGACCTCGCGCTCCCAGTTGCGTTTGACCACGTTGGGGACGACAACGAGGAGAGGGAATGAGTTCGTCGCCTCGGCGGCGAGAAGCGCCTGGGCGGTCTTACCCAAACCGGGCTCGTCAGCGAGGAGGTAGCTGCGGTGACCCGCCTTCGCCGATTCAATGAACCGAGCCTGATGGCGCATCAGGTCGAGACCTCCGGGGGTCGCGAGCGAACGCGCCTCGGGCAATTCCATGCTCGCAGCCTGCCCGCCCTGTTCGAAAGCCCGAAACAGCGGATCGATGAGTTCCCAGTTCTGCAGAAGACCCGTCACACGAGGATTCCGCGCGTAGACGGGCGGAAGGAACGGGTTCGCAAGTTCCGCGCGGCGGACGCTGGCGGGCAAAACCGACTTGCTCGAATCCTCGGGGGACGTCGACGGGGAATCGTCGATGATGAGAATGTCGTCGATGTCGAGTTCCGCGCCGGACGCGAGCAACATGTCCCGCTTGAGTTTCTGAGTCGCCGCCGAAATGGGAGCGTTCGGATCCAGGAGCGACCCGAGCGACTGGTCGCGCGCGAGGGCCTTCACCATAATCATGGCCAAACCGTCGAGGCGCTTGTTGATGTCTTCGCGTTCCTTCTGGGGGATTGACTTATCGTCGTCGAGCCGCGCTTTTTCCTCTCGAATCAGAAGGCCGGCGGCGTGGAACTTGGTTCGGTTCGACCCGTTCACCTTGCCGTCCCGGTTCACGGCGTTTTCGACCTCGCGCACTGCACGCGCGAGAATCGGAATGATGCCCTCTTCGTCGAGGGGACGACGACGTTTCGAACGGACGTTCGTTTTGCTTCGGCCAGTCTGGGCCATTGTTCTCCTTGATTACACACCACCATCGAAGCGGCCGAAGCCCTGAACTGCGAGGGTGAAGAATTTGCCCTGAACTTCGCGAAACCGCGGCGGGCACTTATCAAACTTTATCGCAATTTGACTCGCGGCGATTACCATCACCCCAACCCGGTGAACGACGTCTTTCATCGCTATAGTAAGAAAGCCTGACCATCCCTTGAAAGGTTTACTGTGCACCGTATTCTGAAGTCCACTTTTGCTCTCGTTGCCGCGGCATCACTCCCCTTGATGTCCGTTGCGCCTGCCTCGGCCAGCTCGCCCGACCTGTCGTCATTCACTTTCGATTGCGAGACGAACTTTGGTGCATTCCCCTATGAAATCCCACTCTATGCCGCGAGCGTGACTGTGTCCTTCGCAAATTGTCCCGTTGATTACCTGCTGGCTGACTACGCCGATACCGGGTTTGCGTCGACGGCACTCGTGACAATCGATTCGGATGGCCTGGCCGCCATCGGCACCATGACCGTTACCGGTGAGGCTCCGATCACAGTCCGAGACGAAGAAGGTTTCGATTTCGCATATATTGGCTTCGTCACCCCGTTCGACATCCCCGACCCGAGCGGCTCCCAACTCGCGGATAGCTCACAGGCGCTCCAGCCGGACGCGCCGTCCGCCGTCTGGGGTACCTCTCGTCAAATAAATGCTGGGGACGAGATTCAAATCGGCGGAATCAACCAGTGCGAAATCATCGCGGGAGAGCACGTCTATGC
>JANRET010000084.1 GCA_030725885.1 Microbacteriaceae bacterium
GTCGTCCGCTACGCACCCAAGGGAGCACAGCGGCACATCGCCCTCATCGGGAAGGGCATCACGTTCGACACGGGCGGACTATCACTCAAGCCAGCGAATTCGATGATCGGGATGAAGTACGACATGACCGGAGCGGCGACTGTTTTTGCGGTCACTCGTGCCCTCGCTCAGCTGTCCGAGCCGATTGCCGTGACCGCCTGGTTGTGCATTGCCGAAAACATGCCGTCGGGGACCGCCGTGCGCCCCAACGATGTGCTGACGATTCGAGGCGGCAAAACGGTCGAAGTCACGAATACCGACGCCGAAGGTCGCGTCGTTCTCGCGGACGGCTTGGTTGCGGCGAGTGAAGAAAAACCCGATTTCATCATCGATGTTGCGACTCTCACCGGAGCCGCACGTGTTGCCCTGGGTGATCGAATCGCGGGAACAATGGGCGACACGGCGTTGACGTCCGCGATCGGTGTCGCCGCAGACTCGGTCGGTGAAGAAACGTGGGCGATGCCGCTTCCCGACTATTTGTTGCCGATCATTGCCAGCGATGTCGCCGATATCGCAAATGCGAAGATCGGAAACACTGCCGCAGGAATGCTCATCGGCGGTGTTTTTCTGCGCGAATTCGTCGGGCTCGACGATTCAGGTACGCGCATCCCCTGGGCCCACATGGACATCGCAGGACCAGCGAACAATGCAACCTCGCCGTACGGGTTCACCCCCAAAGGCGCGACGGGAACGATGGTCCGGACACTAATCGCCACCGTGCAACGCCTGGCGGTCGCTCCACGTAATACGAGGTAGGCTCTAAGGCGGTTCACACTGGGCCTCCCTGCGACCCGCACCGGCCCGTTTCCCCAAAGAATATCTAGGAGTGTTGGTGACTGACGTAGCTGTAGACCTCGTCGTTCTGGGCGGTGGAAGCGGGGGCTATTCGGCCGCGCTTCGCGCCAGTCAATTGGGTATGAGCGTTGCGCTCGTCGAGAAGGACAAGGTCGGCGGCACCTGCCTCCACGTGGGTTGTATCCCGACAAAAGCGCTCCTCCACTCGGCGGAAATCGCGGACAATGTGCGCGACGCGTCGAAATTCGGTGTCGGAGCGCTGCTGACGGGAATTGACGTCGCAGCGGTGTCGAACTATCGACAGGGCATCATCGATTCAAAGTTCAAGGGTCTGCAAGGACTTCTCAAAGCCCGCGGTATCACAACCTATGACGGCTTTGGAACACTCACTTCGGCCACCACGGTTCAGGTCGGCGACACCACACTCACGGGCACGAACGTCGTCCTCGCGACCGGATCGTATGCGAAGACGCTTCCCGGACTCGACATCGGCGGGCGCATCCTGACGTCCGAGCAAGCAATCACGCTCGACTTCGTTCCCGCCAGCGCGATTGTTCTGGGTGGTGGCGTGATCGGCGTCGAACTCGCATCGGTCTGGCGCTCGTGGGGAACCGACGTCACCATCATCGAGGGGCTCGATCGACTCGTGCCCAACGAGGACGAGTCGGTGTCCAAGCAGTTCGAACGTGCCTACCGCAAGCGCGGAATCGAGTTCTCGACGGGCGTGCGATTCGAAAGCGCGACCCAGGACGCAAACAGCGTCACCGTCACGCTGGAAGGCGGGGTCACGCACACCGCCGAGGTTCTGCTCGTCGCGGTCGGTCGCGGAGCGATGACGGCGAATTGTGGCTTCGAGGACGTCGGTGTCACCATGGACCGCGGCTACGTGCTCACCGACGAACGTCTTCGCACGAACATCCCGGGTGTCTATGCGGTCGGTGACATCGTCCCGGGCATCCAACTCGCCCATCGTGGGTATCAGCATGGAATCTTTGTGGCGGAGGACATCGCCGGGCTCAATCCCGCCGTGATTTCCGACCTCAACATTCCGAAGGTCACCTACTCCGAACCCGAGATTGCCTCGGTGGGGCTTTCGGAAAAAGCCGCAAAAGAGCAGTACGGCGAGTCCGCCATTGCGATTTACGACTACAACCTCGCGGGCAACGGCAAGAGTTCGATCCTCGAAACAGCCGGTTCAATCAAGGTCATCCGCGTTGTGGGCGGACCCGTGGTCGGCATCCACATGATTGGTTCCCGAGTCGGAGAGTTGATTGGGGAGGCCCAAATGATTGTTAATTGGGAGGCACACCCCGAAGACGTGGCGCCTCACCTTCACGCGCACCCCACCCAAAACGAAGCACTTGGTGAAGCATTCCTCGCCCTCGCGGGCAAGCCGCTTCACGCGATGTAACTCACGGTCAAGGAGAACAGATCACGATGAGCACGAACGTCAACCTTCCGGCACTCGGAGAGAGCGTCACCGAAGGAACCGTAACCCGCTGGCTGAAGAAGGTCGGAGACACTGTCGCCGTCGACGAGCCGATCGTGGAGGTGTCGACCGACAAAGTCGACACCGAGATTCCCTCGCCCGTCGCTGGCGTAATCGAAGAGATCTTCGTTCAGGAAGACCAAACCATCGAGGTGGGGGCACCCCTCGCCCGCATCGGTGAAGGCGGTGGCGCTGCGCCGGCGGCTCCCGCTGCACCCGTCGCCGAAGCAGCCGTTGTGGAGCCGCCCGTAGCCGAGGCGGCTCAACCCGTCGCCCCCACACCGGCCACACCAGCGCCCGTTGCGGAACCGGTGGTGCACGCCGAACCCGTTGTGGCGACTCCGGTTGCGCCCGAACCCTTGGTTGCCGCTCCCCCGGTCGTGGCTGCAGCGCCAGTTGCCGAGCCGGTCGCCACCGTTGCTGCGCCCGTTGTTCCCGCCACGCCCCGATTTGGCAGCCCCTATGTGAGCCCGATTGTTCGGAAACTCGCCCACGATCGCGGAGTAGACCTGAACGGTATTGTCGGCACGGGTATCGGTGGACGAATTCGCAAAGAAGACGTGTTGTCTGCGGCGAACGCTGCTGAGGTCGCCACGCCCGTTGTTGTTGCCTCGGCTCCAGTTTCCGCACCGACGGTCGCGACGGTTTTACCCGCCGCGTCGTCCCCTTCGGGCGCTCCGTCCGCTCCTGTCTCGGCCCTCCGGGGAACTCGGGTTCCCATGTCGCGCCTTCGCAAGGTGATTGCGGAACGCGCGGTTCAGTCGATGGTGTCCACCGCGCAGCTCACCACCGTCGTGGAGGTCGATGTCACCGCTGTGTCCCAACTTCGGGACTCCATCAAAGCCGACTTCCTCGCCGCCACCGGCCACAAACTCACGTTCCTGCCGTTTTTTGTCAAGGCGGCCGTTGAAGCGCTGCAGGCCTACCCCATCATTAACAGCACGGTGCAGGGCGACGACATCGTCTATCCGTCGTTTGAGAACGTCTCTATCGCGGTGGATACCGAACGCGGATTACTCACGCCCGTTGTGCAGAACGCGGGAGGGAAATCCATCGCGACGTTGTCCGGCGAAATCGCCGACCTTGCCGCCCGTACGCGTGACAACAAACTCACGCCGGACGAATTGCAGGGTGGAACATTTACGGTAACGAACACAGGGTCACGGGGAGCGTTGTTTGACACCCCGGTGGTGTTCCTCCCCCAGTCCGCAATTTTGGGTCTCGGGCTCGTCGTCAAGCGACCCGTGGTCCTCGCGGGTGACAGCATCGCTATTCGTTCGATGGTGTACCTCGCCCTCTCGTACGACCACCGAATCGTCGATGGCGCGGATGCTGCACGATTCCTCGGCGTTATGAAATCTCGTCTCGAAGCGGGCGCCTTTAGCGCCGCCGACTTGGGATATTAGGAGAAGGCCGTATGGCGAAGGAAAAAGGCCGCGTCGGTCAAATTATTGAGGTCCTCGGCATTGTCGTCAAACGCGATCGCCTCTCGATTCTCTGGTTGTCACTCGGAACACTCGGTCCCATCGCTGGCGGCGTTGCGATTGCCGTTTTGGCAACGGGAGGAGAACCGATTAGTTTCGTTCTCTCCATCATCCTCGGATTGATGACCGGGTTGCTCGGGTTCCTTCTGGTGCTCGGACAGTTGACCCAGAGATTGATGTATCGAAACCTTCAGGGGCAGGCCGGTGCGGTTTCGTCACTGGTCAAGAACCAACTCCGTCGCTCGTGGCGTGGTTCAGAAGTTCCGATTCGGATGAACAAGTCCCAGGACCTGGTCTACCGTTTGGTCGGACGCCCCGGGGTGGTTCTCATTTCCGAGGGAGTTCGTTCACGGGTGTCACCGTTGTTAGAGGACGCA
>JANRET010000085.1 GCA_030725885.1 Microbacteriaceae bacterium
AAGGAAGACAAGCGCGAGGCCGAACGCGCGATGAAGTCCAAGCGCTTGCGCGGGGAATAGATGATGTCCGAGCGGAGTTCTATAGTGGTGAGATACCCGAAAGGGTTTTGACAATTCAATAGTGTGGAATGTGACCCGCCCCCAACTTGGGGATGATCGGTTTCGACAGTGCGTCTAAGCCGGAGAGAAGCGGGTCGAGGATGCAGGGTTATCTCGTAAACGCCCCTTGCAAACCAATAGGTGCCAAAGCTAAGCGCACCGACTTCGCTCTCGCCGCCTAATAAGCCGCCATCGAAGTCCGTCAGACCAAGTTCCGCCTTCGGCTTGGATCCTGGCGTCATTTAGAAGGCTTGCTTCGAATCTGTGTGTCAGGGGTTCGAAGGACATTTACTGATACTGGGCCCGTCGACTTAGGTTCTTCAGCCAAAGGTCGGGGCCGAGCAGAACGATCTCTGAAGATACACCCGTAGAAGACTCCGACTGTTCGTATTGGACGGGGGTTCAATTCCCCCCATCTCCACCATTCGGCTGGTCACATTCCACACTATTCACAACACCAACAGTTAGGGACCACATGTCATTTGGCGCAGCAATCGCAAGTTTTTTCTCCAAGTACGCCACATTCAGTGGGCGTGCTCGACGCAGTGAATTTTGGTACGCGGTGTTGTTCACCACGCTGGTGAGCGTCGCGATTTCCACTGTTTTCCCGGGCTCGGTGATGTTCGTCAACGATGTCGCCATCCAGCAATCCTCGATGCCCTCGAATCTTTGGCAGCTCGCCATTTTTGTTCCCTCGCTCGCACTGTCATGGCGACGCCTGCACGATGTCGGACGCAAGGGAACCTATTACCTCTTCATCCTGCTCCCGATTGTTGGATGGATTTTGTTGTTGGTTCAATTCCTGAAGGACAGCCAGCCGGGTGCCAACGCGTTCGGCGAGCCCGTCAAGTAGCTCGTTTCACGATGTGTGCCCCTGGCGAGAGCCGGGGGCACACATCGTTAAAGTGTGCGGGTGAAGGCCTTTAGCGCTGATCGAAAGGCAATTGTTCCGACCACGAGAACAAACGGTGCTGTCCACCAAAACAACCACGATGGTTTGAGATAGACGTCCTCGAACCAGTCAAGGCGTGTGCTGGAGTCGTTCAGTGTGGTGAGGGTGAATCCGGCGGTTCCACCGAGAACCTGACCGGTCTTGGTGACCACACAGGATGCGGTTCCGCCCGCGGGGGGCTCGAACTCGGTGACCGACATGGTGTCATCGAGACGCAGCCGACCGATTCGACTCACCCCGACGAATTCCGTTCCGACCCCCACGGTCGGCGTCGTCACGGTGACGACGGTGTTGGGAATCCACGCCGAATGCGATTCCCAGTCGGTGAGATGTCCCCACACGTGGTCGATGGAATGAGCGAGGTCGAGACGGATGTCGATGCGGGTCATGATGTCACCAATCTACGACGAGCTGCCCGCCACTGTTAGCCTTTCCCCGTGATCCTCGCCTTTTCTGACGTCATGTTCGAGTGGCGTGGGCCATCGCCATTCTTTTTCGTCCGCGTCCCGGGCGAGGTCGCTGTGCGAATCGGCGAGGTCGCTTCGATGGTGACATACGGGTGGGGAGTAATCCCCGCGACGCTCACGATCGGCAAGACGACCGTGACCACGTCGTTGTTTCCGAAAGACGGCGGTTATCTGGTGCCAATAAAAAATGCTGTCCGAATTCCCGAACGATTGTCGACGGGTGACGTGGTGTCGATCGTGCTCGAGATCGCGGTGTGAACGCGACACGAGCGACGACGGCTCATCACTGGGTTCACTCATAGAAAAGACCCCTAAACTTGGTAAATGAGCGTAGCCGTCCTTGCCCCCGCCACTTCTAACTACACCGAACTGTTAGCGAGAGTGAAAGCCGCGGGGCTGCTCAACAAGAAGCCCAGCTTCTACGTAATTCGGCTCGCAATTCTCTCGGTCGCCTCGCTTGGCCTGTGGACCGCGGGGGGATTCATTGGCGCGTCCGGTGCACACGATTCACTCATTATCCCCGCCGCCTTTGCGATTGCGGGTTTGCTCGGGATCGTGAGCGCCCAGTTCGGGTTCATCGCGCACGAAGCGTCACACCGCCAGATTTTCCGGAACAACAAGTGGAACGACTGGGCGGGATTGTTCCTCTCGAACCTATTCGCGGGATTGTCCTATGGATTTTGGATGCGCAAGCACAACAAACACCACCAAAAGCCGAACCACATCGGCGAAGACCCGGACATCGCGATTCGCGTCCTCAGTTTCACGGTTGAATCGCGTGATGAGAAGCGCGGGATCGAACGCTGGATTTCCAACCGCCAGGGTTATCTGTTCCCGTTCCTGTTGTTTTTGACGGGTTTCGATCTGTTGCTCGATTCGTTCCTCGCGATTGGACGCAAAGACCGACCGGTGGGAATCCGTGTTCTGGAATTTTCGCTCATGGTTGTTCGCCAGACCGCGCCGTACGTCATCATGGGCGCTATGTTTGGGTGGGTGTGGGCGATTGCCCTGTGGGTCTTTATGATGATGATTTTCGGATTCTTCATGGGAGCCGCGTTCGCGCCCAACCACAAGGGCATGCCGCTCGTTCCGCGCGACGTCAAGCTGGACTTCTTCGAACGCCAGGTGGTGACGAGCCGTAACATTCGCGGGAGCTGGCTCAAGGACAACCTGATGGGCGGACTCAACTACCAGGTCGAGCACCACCTGTTCCCGTCGATGGCTCGTCCGAATCTCAAGCGGGCGCACGACATTGTGATGGCGTATTGCAACGACAAAAACATCACCCTGGTGGAAATGAACCTGGTTTCGTCCTACAAGGCCATCATCGTGTACTTGAACAAGGTGGGGCTGAGCAACAACTCGGACCCGTTCGTGTGTCCGATGGTTGCTGACATGCGCCCGCGCAGCTAAACGTCGGCGAGTTACCCTAGAGCCATGGCGTGGTTGGTAACGGGCGGTGCGGGATACATCGGATCCCACGTCGTTCGTGCGTTGGCCGCCGCCGGTCTGGACACGGTTGTGCTGGACGATCTGTCCACCGGGCGTCGCGATTTCGTCCCCACTAACGTCAGTTTTGTCCGTGGGTCAATTACCGACGCTGAATTATTGGCGTCCGTATTTCACCAACATTCACTCGACGGGGTCATCCATCTCGCGGGTTACAAATACGCGGGGGAGTCGGTATCGAATCCGCTCGTCACGTTTCACCAGAACGTCACGGGAACCGTCATCCTATTGTCGGCGATGGCAACAGCGGGTGTGAATCGAATCGTTTTCTCGTCGAGTGCCGCGGTGTATGGAACCCCCACGGTCGACCGTGTGACCGAGGACACGGTGACGAACCCGCAAACTCCTTACGGTGAAACCAAGCTGATCGGCGAATGGTTGATGCGGGACATGGGCGTCGCGACCGGGCTCCGGCACACAAGCTTGCGGTACTTCAATGTCGTCGGTTCGGGAACGGACGATGTTGTCGACACGAGCCCCCACAACCTACTTCCGCTCGTCTTTGACGCCGTGATGGACGGACGTGATCCCAAAATCTTTGGTGACGATTATCCGACCCTCGATGGGACCTGTGTCCGCGATTATGTCCACGTGAGTGACGTTGCCGACGCTCACGTATCGGCCGCGACTGTGTTGATGAACGGTGGGCCGCTCGAACCCGTCTACAACTTGGGCGGTGGAACGGGCACGTCGGTCCGCGAAATTCTGACCGCGGTGAAAACAATCACGGGCATTGAATTCGAACCCGAGGTTCGTCCTCGACGAAACGGCGACCCGGCCCGAGTTGTAGCCGACGGTTCCCGCGCGTCTCGTGATTTGGGGTGGGCTCAACGCCACTCCGTCGAGTCGATGGTGGCTTCTGCGTGGTCGGCCCGAAAGGCCCGTTCTTAGCATGTCGGCGTCGGAATCGATTGTCGATCGGGTGACAACCCGATTCAACCAGGTCGTCGGGACAGACCCCCTCGGCGTCTGGTCCGCACCCGGGCGAATCACCATCATCGGGGATCACACCGATTACAACGCGGGATTATCGTTACCCATGGCCATCAACCTCTGCGCGGTTGTCGCCGTTGGAATTCGGGATGATGGTCGAGTACGTGTCGTGTCACCCTGGGACGATACGACGACGGTTGATCT
>JANRET010000086.1:0-2218 GCA_030725885.1 Microbacteriaceae bacterium
GTCCTCTCCGGTCGTGCCGTCACCGCGGGTCGCCGCCTGAACGAGCACACCGTTTTCATAACGCATGCTGAGGGCGAGCCCGTCGATCTTGAGCTCACAGAGCCACTGAACGGATTGTCCCGAATCGCGTTCGGTTTTGGCCATCCACTCGGTCATCTCGTCCACGGTAAACACGTTGTCGAGGCTGTACAGCCGTTCGAGGTGAACCACAGGTGCGAACAGGTTCGAGTCCGAACCGCCGCCAACACGTTGAGTTGGGCTGTCCTGGCTCTGTACCTCGGGGAATTCGCGTTCGATGCTGTCCAACCGAGACATGAGGGCGTCATACTCGGCATCGGACACCAGCGATTGGCTGCGCCCGTAATAGGCACTCGCGTATTCGCTGATGCGGTCTCGTAATTCTGCGGCTTCGCGGTGGGCCTCGGCGGGCCTCATTCCCGATGCGGGTCGATCGTTGACGGGTTCAGCAGGCACCCCCCAATTCTAGGAGCGCTTGTTCCGCAGCGCCCCTGCCGCGCCTGCCGCGCCTGCCCTCACCCCACCTGATTTTTCACACAAATCGCCATTTCAGTCGAAAACAGGAACCCAAAACGTGATTCGTGTGAAGAAACGACTGTTCGACCAAGGGTTGTGTGAAAAAACAGGAGTGCCGCGGGGTGTACCCGGGGTGTGAATTACTGGACGCCGAGGATGTCGATCACAAACAGGATTGTGTCGCCGCCCTTGATGAGTTCGCCTGAGCCGGCATCGCCGTAACCGAGCTCGCTCGGGATGACAACGACAACGCGCGACCCGATTTTTTGGCCGACAAGCGCGTCACGGAAGCCCTGGATGACCTCGGATGTGCCGAATGTTGCGGGCGAACCGCGGTCGAAGCTCGAGTCAAAGACTGCTCCGGTGTTCCAATTGACGCCCTCGTAGTTGACGACGACGGTGGCACCGTCAGCGACGACATCACCCGCACCCTGAATGAGGGTCGAGATGGCGTACTCCGTGGGCACGGGGCCTTCGGGAATCGTGACCAACGGGTTTCCGTCCGTGAACGTCACGTCGGGAAAACCGTCGAGCGGCGCCACGGGCTCGCCCGTTGCTTCGGCGAGAGGCTCGGCCGCTATGCCGGTGACGTCAATAACGAACACGAGAGTGTCCTCGGGAGCCAAACCGGCCTGAGCCGCTTGGTCTCCGAAACCCTCGGCGTTGGGAATGACCGCGACGATTCTGGTGCCAATGGTCGTGCAGGCGAGCGCTTTCGACAACCCCACAAACGACGTCGCCGCCGTGTCGATGGGATACGTAAGTTCGCTGCCCTCGGTGTAGTCCGACTTCTCGATTTCTTGGCCGGTCGTTCCGTTGTAGAGCGTGTAGTTCATCTTGACGGAATCACCATCCGTGGCGGCTTCGCCGGCACCCGCGATGACCACCGAGCGCTCCGTGGTCGTTGCCGTGAGATTTCCGTCAATCGTCAGCGTCGGTGCGACGCCGAACTCGCCCTCGACAACGACGGCAGAGGACGCAGGTCCCGATGGAATGCAATTGTCACCACCGGAGGTCGAACAACCCGCGAGAGCGAGCGCGATCAGGGAGACGGTGACAACGGACGTGGTGCGCAACATAGGGGACCTTTAACGTGAGGGGAATGCGCCGAACGCGCACGTGGCTTCTAGTTTATGGTCGCATCGGGCAAAACCGTGACGGACTCGATGAGAATCGGGAAGTTCACTGAGGCGCGCATCACGCACAGCTCTTTCGCCTCATCGTGCAAGCGTTCGACGTCAACGGCACTCGCGGTAGTCGTGATTGTCAGACGCAACGTGACGTTTGTCATCGAACCTTTGCCACCCTGGTAATTCATAGTTCCACGGGTTTCATCGACGTAATCAACGATGTCGATTCCGGCCTCGTGGGCGGCATACAGGAAGGACAACATGTGGCACTGCGCAATCGCCGCCATCAACAGTTCTTCCGGATTCCACAGTCGAACGTCACCGCCAAAACCCTCGGCCGCCGAGGCGACCAGCGCCGCATGTTTGTCCGCCGTCACAATTGACTCGTGCGAATAGTCGCCACCGATCTCCCGCGCCGACGGATGAGTTTTTCGCCAACGGAGGCGGATTTCAAAGTCGTGGTTCATCATCGTCTCTTAATTTTAGTTCCGACAGCAACGGAGTACGCTATCGGTATGAATAGCGTAACCACGGATGTGACGCAAGAACGTCGT
>JANRET010000086.1:2228-4107 GCA_030725885.1 Microbacteriaceae bacterium
GACCCAAGTCACTTGCCCTTCACGAGCGCCGAAACAAGGTTGTCTCTGCCGGCGTCTCTGCCACATTCCCCGTGTATATCGAACGAGCTAAGGGCTCCATCCTGGTTGATGTCGACGGAAACCAAATCCTCGATTTTGGCGGCGGTATCGGCGTTACCACCATTGGCCACACCGACGACGGTGCCGTTGAAGCCGCCTACGAACAAGCACAGCGCTTCACCCACACGCTTTTCCAGGTGACGGGCTACGAGTCGTATGTTCGTCTGTGCGAGCTGCTCGCAGAGCACACCCCCGGCGACTTCCCCAAAAAATCGGTTTTGTTGAACTCGGGCGCTGAAGCCGTCGAAAACGCGGTCAAGATTGCGCGTAAGTACACGGGGCGTCCCGGAGTCGCCGTTCTCGACCACGGCTACCACGGCCGCACCAACCTGACCATGTCGATGACCTTCAAAGCGATGCCCTACAGCCTCGGTTTCGGTCCGTTCGCAGGAGACATTCACCACGCGCCGAACTCGTACCCGTTCCACGACAAGTTGTCGGGTGCAGAAGCAGCGGCTCGAACGATTTCATATCTTGAAAAGCGTGCCGGCGCGTCATCACTCGCCTGTCTCGTCGTCGAGCCAATCCAGGGCGAGGGCGGGTTCGTCGTCCCCGCGGACGGATATCTTCCCGCCTTGCAGAAGTGGTGTAACGACAATGGAATCGTCTATGTTTCCGACGAGGTTCAGTCCGGCATCATGCGCACCGGCAAGTATTACGCGGCCGAGCACTTCGGGGTGGTCCCCGATCTGGTGACCACAGCCAAGGGCGTTGCCGGCGGATTTGTCATCTCCGCGGTCACAGGTCGCGCCGAAATCATGGACGCGAGCCACGTCGGTGGACTCGGCGGTACTTTCGGTGGAAACCCGATGTCGGCCGCTGCCGCTGTCCAAATTTTCGAAGAGATTGAAAAGCGCGACCTCATGGCCGAAGCCGTTCGAATCGAAAAAACTCTCGGCGGCGCGCTTCGCAATCTGCAGAAAAAACACAACATCATCGGTGACGTCCGTGGAATTGGTGCGATGCAGGCTATCGAGTTCACCGAACCAGGAACCGACATCCCGCTCACGGACGTCGTCCCCTTTGTGACGGCGTACGCGATCAAGAAGGGGCTGCTGTTGCTCTCGGCCGGAACATACGGAAACGTCCTGCGTTTCCTTCCCTCGGTTGTCACGAGCGACGAGCTTCTGCTTGACGGCGTCGCCATCATCGACGAAGCACTTTCCTCCCGATAATGTCACCGCTCACGGTGGAGGGGTGCGTCGAACTCGCATCCCTCGACCGAAACGGGCTTGTGGAGTCACGCCACATCGGCGCATTCGTCGTCATCGACCTAAACGGATCCGTCATCGAATCCGGAGGTGATATCGACGCCACAATTTTCCCCCGCTCAACGCTGAAGCCGTTCCAAGCTATTGCCGCTCTTCGAGCCGGAGCGAAACTCAGTGGAGCCGAACTGGTGCTCGCAAGTGCGAGTCACTGCGGATCGATGAGGCACACCGACGCCGTCGCCGCCATGTTGGCCGGAGACGATTTGAGCTTGGACAACCTTGGCTGTCCACCCGACTGGCCTCTCGGGTACAACGAAAAAGCGGAGCGAATTGCCTTGGAACAGGGCCCTCAACGCATCACGATGAACTGTTCAGGTAAACATGCTGCGTTTTTACGCGCGTGCGTCGCCAACGGCTGGAACACCGCGACCTATCTTGAGCCACATCATCCGCTACAGAAACTCATTCGCGAGGTGGTCGAAGAATTTACCGAAACGACCGAATTGTGGCCCGCCGTCGACGGTTGCGGAGCCCCGCTTTACGGGCTGAGCCTTCGTGCGCTGGGAACA
>JANRET010000087.1 GCA_030725885.1 Microbacteriaceae bacterium
GACCGCCGCCGAAGCCGTGACCGGCACGGGCGCTCTCGCTGGCGAATGTTAACGCGAGTTCCTTTTCGTGGTCTTCGAAGTTGGTGGGCGTCATCAACGCGTGCAACAGATAGTAGGCAACATCGACTCCGGCGACAGCCCGCGCGACGTCGGCGGGAATGTCGGCGTCGCCGTCGATGACCTCGACCTGCGAAATCCAGGGGTGAAAACGCAGCCGATCGGCGTGGCGGGCCAGAATTCGCACTCGGTATCCGTGTTCGAGAAGTTCTCGGACCAGTCTCCCACCGACATAACCGGTCGCTCCGGTGACGAGGCATAGCGCCGGTTTTTTCGCCGCAGTGCGACGAAGCGGCAGGTCGGCGTTGAGGAATCGGTCCATGCTTCGATAGTAGGGCGTGCGGTATCGTCAACGTTGTGCCTACGCTCAACATTGCGCCCGAAGTAGCCCTCGCCCTCGCGGATAACCGGCCGGTCGTCGCTCTCGAATCGACCATCATTTCGCACGGGCTTCCTCGTCCGCGAAACCGCGAGGCGGCGCTCGAGTTCGACCACATTCTGCGCGATAAAGGCGTCGTTCCGGCGACCGTTGCGGTCATAGATGGAATTCCGACCGTCGGTCTCGACGCCACCGGGCTCGCGACAATCGCGGACGACGACATTGCCAAGGCCAGCGTTCGAGACCTTCCCATCCTTTTGGCAAAGGGTGCGAGCGGTGCCACCACCGTTGCCGCAACGGCACACATCGCGGCGCGGGCAGGAATTCGAGTGTTCGCCACGGGCGGGCTGGGTGGGGTCCATCGTGGAGCGAGCGACACCTTCGACGAATCCGCCGATCTGTCCACTCTCGCGGTGACGAACATCGCGGTGGTATCCGCCGGAGTCAAATCCGTCTTGGATATCGCGGCCACCCTCGAGCGCCTCGAAACTCTCTCCGTTCCCGTTATCGGTTTCCAAACGACCGCGTTCCCCGCGTTTTGGCTTTCGGACAGCGGTTTCACGCTCGACTGGTCTGCGGCGGATGCCGAAGAGGTCGCCGCCATCATGAAAGCGCACGACGACACGGGTCACGGACAAGGAATCGTCGTCGCCAACCCAGTCCCGCGTGACCAACAGTGGGACCCCGCCGAACACGACCACGTGTTGTCCGAGGCGTTCCGCGCCGCCGAACAGGCGGGAGTGCGCGGGAAAGCGGTTACCCCGTTCCTTCTCGGCTTCATCGTCGAGGCCTCGGGTGGGCGCAGTCTTGAGGTGAACCTCGACCTTGCCCGGAACAACATTCGAGTCGCCGGTGATATCGCCGCCGCATGGAGTCGATTGAGCGCATGACCGTTCTCGGGACCATTGTTGTCGTCGGCGACGTCATCGACGACATCATTGTTCGGCCGAGGCGTGCGATACGCCAGAACACCGACACCCCGGCACTCATCGAACGGCACCCCGGCGGATCCTCGGCCAACACCGCCGCGTGGCTCGGGCACATCGGAGCGGACGTTCATTTTTTTGGTCAGGTCGGCGCCGCGGACAACGACCGCCACACTTGCGAACTCGAGCGGTTTGGAGTCAAAGCCCACCTCGTGAGCGACACCGAACGCCCAACCGGGACAATCGTGATTATCGTCGAGGGAGAAGATCGGACGATGCTCACGGACCGCGGTGCGAACGTCGTTTTTGATCTTGATTCAGTGCCACAGGAACTCATTGCGATCGCCAATTATCTTCATTTCACGGGGCACACCATCATTGACGAGCCCAAACGCGACTCGGTCATCGCGCTCATCCAGCGCGCCCTCGCTCACGGTGTCACCGTCAGTATCGACCCAGCTACGGCCGGGTTCATCAGCGACTTCGGCGTCGCCGAATTCCTGCGATTGTGCGCGGGGGTGCAGATTCTGAGGCCGAACGAAGACGAAGCGTGTTTGCTCGCGGGAGTCGACGATGTCGACGAGGCCACCCGAGTCTTGACCACGTTGTTCCCTCTCGTGGTGACAACGTGCGGGCGTGACGGGGTGATTGTCGGCGTTGCGGGTAACGACCTCGTGCGGGTTCCAGTGGAACCGATTGACGTGGTCGACCCGACCGGTGCGGGGGATTCCTTCAACGCGGGTCTGCTGGCGGCCCTCGCCCGCGGTCTCGATCCCGTCGCTGCGGCAACCGACGCCGCGCGGGTCGCGCGGTCGGGGCTCACGTCGGTGGGCGCTCGGCCCGCATAGTGGCGTAGTCGGCTAGAGCGCGGGCGCGGGTTTCCGCGAGGCTCACTATGGGTTCGGGATACAGCGGGGTGTTGAATTCCTCGATCCAGCGCGCGCGATACGCGTTATCGGGGTCAAATTTCGCCGCTTGAAGCTCGGGGTTAAACACTCTGAAATACGGCGCCGCGTCGTAGCCACTGCCCGCGACCCACTGCCACGAGGCCGGATTGCTCGCTTCGTCGGCGTCGACGAGCATGTCCCAGAACCACGCTTCGCCGATTCGCCAATCGATGCCCAGGTTTTTGATGAGGAAACTCGCGGCGACCATTCGGACTCGATTGTGCATTACACCAACCCGTTGCAACTCGCGCATTCCCGCGTCGACCAGCGAAATACCCGTTTGGCCTTTTCGCCATGCGGTGAGGTGGTCGGCTCGCGGTTGCTGCCAGGGGAAATCGTCGAATTCGGGTCGAAGATTTCGGATGTGAAAGTCGGGGTTGACAAACATCTGGTGGTACGCAAATTCGCGCCACCCGATCTCGCTGAGGAATCGGTCCGCGTTCGCTCGATTTTCGGGAGTCACCGCCGGACGCACGGCGTGCCACACCTGGTAGGGGCTGATCTCGCCGAAACGCAGGTGCGGACTCAGTCCACTGGTGGATTCGATACCGGGCTCGTCGCGTCGGTGATAGAGCGCCAACCCCGCGTCGAGGAATCGAGCGAGACGATTCTGGGCACCCGCTTCACCCGGAGTCCACACGCTGGAGAACTCGTCCGTCCACGACCGAGAGGGAAGGAGCCCCCACGACTCGAGGTCGTCCGAAGGAACCGTCACCCCCGGAATGGACGTTGGGGCGGGAAATGGCAGTCGAGGCTCGGGGCCGGCCAGGATCGACTTCCAGAACGGCGTGAACACCTTGAACGGAGTTCCTGACCCCGTCGTTACTCGCCACGGGTCGTGCAACAACGATCCGGTGTGGCTGTGCGCATCGGGAAGTGACTTTTTCAGTTCGACGTCGATTTCGCGGGCCGTCCCGTACCGTCGATTCCAGTGGACGCTCGTCGCCCCAACCTCCGCAACGACGCCGGGAACGACGGTGCGAGCCGCTCCACGTCGAAGGATGAGTGTCCCACCCAACCCGGCGATAGTCCGCTGAAGTTCGAGGAGTGAATGGTGTAACCACCAGCGCGACGCTGCACCGATTGGGCGAACCTCGGGTGATTCGTCGTCGAGCACGTAGAGAATCGCCGTTCGGTCTCCGGACGACAGTGCCGCGGTGAGGGCGGGGTTGTCCGCGACGCGAAGGTCGTCGCGCAGCCACACGAGGGAAACAGTCATGGGGTCCTTAGAAAATGTCGGGTGAACGGCCGGTACCGAACTCGATGGTGACATCGGCGTGACGATCGAATCGGTAACCGATGCCACGCACGGTGCGCACGACACTGTCGAACGGTTCGATTTTGGAACGTAGTCGCCGCACATGCACATCGATGGTGCGCGTGTTCGGTCGGTCCACGTCACTCGCCGCCCACAGAGTGTCGATGATGGCGGCACGATCGACCGTCACGCCCTCGCGAAGCACAAGGTATTGCAGCAGTTCGAATTCTTTGTAGGTGAGAGGCGGTGTCTCGCCGTTGATGACGACCCGTTTTCGGGACAGATCAATGAGGACGCCGGTGACGACAGCAGCCGGTTTCGGTGGGAGCAATTCGGCGACGGCACGGGGTTCGCGCAGCGCGAGCCGAACGATATCGAGATTTTTGCCACGCTGTGTTGCGGGCGCATAGGCAACGGCAGCGTGCGATTCGGTGCCGGGCACCGCGTCGGTGACAACGTTACGAACTGCGTCGACCAGGCCGGCGATGGTGGTTCCCGCCGCACGGGCGCTCTCTTCGTC
>JANRET010000088.1 GCA_030725885.1 Microbacteriaceae bacterium
AAGGCGGGCTATACAACGGCTAGCGCCACGAGTTCTGCGGTGACGGTTACCGCGGGAACCCTCACGGATACGGGTCTTCCGTCCATTTCGGGGACGGGTGTGTTTGGCACGAGCCTGACGGGTTCTGCGGGGACGTGGACGGAAGGGCCGTCGGTTTCTTCCCAGTGGTATCGAGATGGTGTCGCTACGGGTGATACGGATTCGACGTATGACATTCTTGCGACGGATGTGGGTAAGTCGATTACCTATCGCACCACCGGGACCAAGGCGGGCTATACAACGGCTAGCGCCACGAGTTCTGCGGTGACGGTTACCGCGGCAACGATGCCATCAACCGGAACTCCGTCGATCTCGGGAACGGGTGCCGTCGGGACAGTCTTGACCGGCTCGAATGGTACGTGGCCTGCTGGTGTTTCATTCACCACCCAGTGGTATATCGACGGATCGTCGTCCGGTGATACCGATACGAGTTATACCGTCCGTGCAAGCGACCTTGGTAAAGACATCCTTTTCCGGGTAGTAGCCACCAAGGCGGGTTACACCTCCGTCACGGAGAACAGTGAGTCGGTCAGGGTGACCGAGGGTACAATTTCGCCGACTGCCACTCCTAAAATTAGCGGAACCGCGAAGGTCAGGAAAACACTGACCGCGAGGACATCGGGCTGGATGCCGGGGTCAACATTTAGCTATCAGTGGCTTCGAAACGGGACCCCGATTTTGTCCGCGACTGGAGTGAAGTACAAACTAACTGAGTCGGACAAGCGGAAAAAGATATCCGTGAGAGTTTTTGCTACGGCTCCTGGATACTTTGACTCGATAATACGGACCAGTAAGGTGACAAAGAAGGTGGCCGGTTAGTCGTTTTGACCCACGCTAAGGCGATTGATTGTTAGGCGAACGACCCGCTGGGTAGATCCTTTTCGTCGTTGACAATGGCCGCCAATATGCGAGCGGCGACGGCATCGACCGTCAAACCGGCGCCAAAGTTGGGTGCTTCGCCAAAGACGGCACGCGTCGCCAGGCCGGATTCGGTGTGGCCGGGGCGTGCGTCGATGAAACGCACGCCGAGTCGACGGAACTCGCGACCTGCGGCGATGCTAAACGCATGCAGGGCCGCCTTACTCGCCGAATAGGCCGACAATCCCGCCATCGGGGTTTCGGCAATCATGCCTGACAGGGTCACAATAAACCCGTCCCCGGACCGTCCAACAATCGGCGCGAGGGCGGACAGCACATGGATTGGTCCGGTGGCGTTGATGGCCATAAGCCGGTCAAAACCCGCGGCGGGAGAATCGACGGCATTGCCGAACGCGACGACTCCGGCGGCGACGATGATTCCGTCAAGTTCGACCCCGTCGGATTCGATGTCGTCCAAGAACGAGGCAACCGACCCGTTGTCGGCCAGGTCCAGCAGTCGCTGCCCTGCGGTATATCCAGCCAAGCGTTCAATATTTTCCGGTCGTGTTGTGGTGCCAATGACGGTTGCGCCGGCTTCGGCGAGGGCAGAACAGAGGCTCTTTCCGATTCCGCCGGTCGCGCCAATGACCAAGATTGATTTGTTCTCGAGTGTGCTCACGCGCGGGATACCTTTCGATTTCGAACAGTTCTTATGCCTTTAGGCTATAACCACAATGAGTTCGAACAACGCGGCGCAGGAATGGTTGTCCAAACGCTTTCGCCGCTTGCTGTCGGGCGACCCCGACGGAAACCCTCCGTGGCTTGACGTCATCGCCCGTGGGGACACGGGTGGATTGTTCGTTCCGACCGATGCGCCATGGGTGGTGCACCGCGATTTCGGGACACTCGTCGGCGGTATCCGGGCACTGTTGATGCAGGCGCTGCACCCTGGATCGCTGGCCGGGGTGTCCGACCACTCGCGTTACGAAAAAGACCCGCTGGGTCGTTTGGCAGGCACGATTCGCTGGCTTACGGTCACAACATTCGGAAGCCACGAGGCTGTCGCCACCGAGGCCGGTCGAGTAAACCGATTGCACACAAGAGTCACGGGAACGTACGAGACTGGCGCGGGAGAGACGGTTCCCTATCGGGCAGCCGATCCCGACCTGTTGTTGTGGGTTCACATCGCGTTTATGGAATCGTTTCTCGTTGCCCACGAGATGTATGCGACAACCCCCCTGCCTCAAGGAACCGCGGCGACCCCGGCCGACAATTATGTGAACCAGTGGGCGGCGTCTGTTGCGCCCCTCGGGCTCGACACCGTGCCGCGAACGCGCACCGAGGTTGACGAGATGATTACCGAACTGTGGAGTCGGGGAGTGCTTGTCGCGAGCGACTCGACGCGGGCTGTCGTGGGCTTCATTCGTCGCCCACCTCTGCCCCTTCCTGTTCGACCGATTTATCGTCTGTTGTTCGATGCCGCGGTGGTGTCCATCCGCCCGGAGTTTCGATCAATGTTGGGACTCACTCCCAAACCTCGCTGGCTTGTTGTGCCGCTGACCCGATTCGTTCTTCGCGCCATCAGGGTGGGAATCGGGCCGGAGAGCCCAATCGAAGATGCCGCTCTGCAACGCCTGCGCCGGGTCGGAACCATCTGACTCACGACGCCGACTGGCGTAATCTTGTGGAGTGAACTTAGTGGGATTTCCGGCGCTAGTCGCCGCAATCATCGGACCAATTCAGGCAACGCTTGGATGGCTCATCTCGGGGTCGCTCTGGCCGGGTTATGACCACGTCACCAAGACGATCAGCGACCTCGCTGCGGACGACTCTCCGGTCAAATGGATTCAGTCCAGTTTCTTCCTCCTGGGTGGAACGTTGTCACTGATAGCCGCTATGTACGCACCGGTTTTGGCAATGGCGGGGCGGGTCACCATTTTTGTTGCGGGGCTCACCACCTATGGGCTCACATTTTTTGCCGTTCCCACCCAAGAAACATCCTCGTTCTGGCACCGTGTCTTTGCCATAGCGACATTTGTCCTGATGTCCGCCTGGCCATTGTTATCGATGAGGCTTGACCGAAGTTACCCGTGGCTCATCCGCCCCACCGGTGCAATTCTCGCCACCATCGTCTTCACGGTGTCGTCCCTCGCGTTCCTCTCGGTCTGGCGCGACCCCGCCCAGCCGATGGTCGGGTTGTGGGAGCGCGTGATCGCGGTCTCGCAGGTGCTGTATCTGTCCGTTGTGATTGTCAGCGCATGGCGACACCAGCGTCGCGCGGTCGCATCCGCCTAGGATTCGATTGTCGGCGAGTCGTCAGCGCGACGCGGCAAGGGCCATGTGTCGCTCGCGCATGGCGAGGAACAGCGGGAACGTGAACGCCATGGCCGTGACACCGGACAGGACGATGTACGGCCACACTCGTTTCATGCCTAGTCGACGCGCTTCGGCGAACATCAACACGACTGAGGCGATGGCGACGACGGTCAGATCCGCCGACAGCACCCAGTCGACGGCGGTGCCGAACCAGGCGTTGGCATAGTCTTCACCGTTCATGACAGCGATGCCATTGAACACCATCGCGGTGACAAAACCGATTCCCGCGAGTATCAAATAGGCCCAGTAACGGATGCGCGATTGTGTGTCCATGCCCATAGCCTACGCGCGTCGCAATTACCTAGTTTTTCCGCCCAGCGGGGTGATAATCGCAGCTGTCACCCGGGCAAAGTTCCGGTTTGGTTTGAGCAAAAGCCTGGTGAACGAGACAGCCAACACAAATACCGAACGCGGCCTCGGCAAACAAGAATGCCAAACAGGTTCCGCACATGGCCAGAACGACCGCAAGCGGTGCGTGCAGAGTTCCAAACGCGAAACAGGTGGCGAGGGCGAGAGAGAACCCCAAACCCCACGCGAATTTCTTTGGTGCGGCGCTCACCCATTCGGGGCGTTGCCAATAAACGGCGATTCGTCCCAGTGCCAAGGTGGGCGAATATCGCGGAGAGTCAACAAGCCGAATCATCATGTCCACGAGGAAGAAGACCGCGAACACCTGTCCGATTCTGAAATCGCCCGTATTCACTGCTGTCATGAACCCGATCAGTCCGAAGGCAAACAGAATGCCCAGCGGAACCGCCAGTGCGGCCATCAGAAGGGA
>JANRET010000089.1 GCA_030725885.1 Microbacteriaceae bacterium
AGTCGTGGTGGCCGGGACGAGCCCGCACCGATACCGAGAATCCCGCCGTAACCACCGCGTTCGAGGGCTTTTTCGTCGAGAACCTCGACCGCGAGGTTCTGGCCCTTCGAGAGTTCGACAACACGGCGAGCGAGTTCGTCGGGGCTGAGCACATTCGGGGCTTCCGTCACGAGGTCGCGGACGAGTGCCACGGCATCAACTCCGGGTCGAATCGCGGCAAAATTCGGAACGTGGCGGGAAACCACGGTGATCGACGCAACGGGTGGCGCACCGTCGCCGGACTTTCGATTCATCGTCTTTGTCGCCCCCAAGAGCGCCCCCTCGGCTATCGCGGTGGCGTCCGCGGTGTTCTTTGTCGGAATGTGAATCACCACATCTCCGGATAGCGAGCGACACGCCGTCCCCGCCGCGTATCGGGTCGCCGAGGTAGTGGGCTGACTAGGGGACACTCCAACCAGCACCACGGTTTGGTAATTCGACCACGACGGCGCGGGGATCGTCGCGACGGAGTCCTTGCCCGCGTCGAAACTCAGGCGGTCGATTGAATCGGATAGCCACCGGCCCAATTTGCCGCGCGCGCCGTGTACCGGCGCTCCGTCCTGCTGCGGAGACACGCCCATTACGAGAACATCACCAGAGACCAAGGAACGAGAGTGCGTGATTGCCGTCATGTTCCCCAGCGTAGGCGAGTACCGAGTCATACGGACGTAGCATGGAGACATGAGCATCGGCCGGAAGGTTTTCCGCGACGTCAGTACGGACGTTCCACGAGGATTGCCTCTGGTTATTTTGCTGACGGGTTTCATTGATGCGGGCCGGTCCGTTGCCACGGCCTCCCGACACCTCATCGACTCGACAACACACGAACGCGTGTGGGTGTTTGACAACGACGAACTTCTCGATTACCGAGCCCGCCGGCCGACGTTCACGTTTGAACAAACCAAACTGACTGACTACCGACCGCCGGAACTTGTCCTGCGTCTCGTCACGGACGAACTGGGTCTTCAGTTTTTGTTGCTGACCGGCTATGAGCCCGACTATCGCTGGGAAGCCGCCGCCGAAGCCGTTGTCACGGCGATTGAAACGTTTGAGGTTTCTGCGACAACGTGGGTGCACGCAATCCCGATGCCAGTGCCGCACACTCGACCGGTGGGAATGACGGTGAGTGGAAACCGAGACGAACTCATCGAGCAGTATTCGGTGTGGAGGCCGACCACCGAAGTGCCCGGCACCTTTGTCCACCTCGTCGAGTTCATGCTCACCGCTCTGGGACACCCGACAGCGGGTTTTGTCTTGCTCATTCCGCATTATCTCGCCGACGCGGATTATCCAGCCGGAACCGTGGCGGTTCTTGATGCCATCACGACTGGCACGGGAATTTCACTTCGAACCGACGCGTTGAGAGAAGCGGGTCGGGAGTTCCTGACCGACATTGCCGATCAGGTCACCGAGAATTACGAGTTGGCAAAGTTGATTTCGAACCTGGAAAGCAGACACGACACCTATATGTTGGACAACCCGGCGCCGTCTCCGTTCGTGGACGAAGAGGGCCACGTCCCGAGTGCGGAGAGCATCGCCGCCGAACTCGAAAATTTCTTGCGCACGCGAGGAACGTCGGATGACTAGTCCACAGTGGTAACCTAATAACTGAAAGACCCCGCGTCAGTGGCTTCGCCGATTTGACACGGGGGTTTCTACTGCCCGAAAGAGGAATCCTGCATGGCCGAGGCCAATTTTTTTTCCAATTTGTTCAAGCGCAATTCTGACGAGGCGAGTGAGCCCGAAATCGCACCTGTTGCCACGAAGAGTCCGGCCAAGGCCCCCGCAAAGGTTGTTGCGAAGCCCGCGGTGAAGGCTCCTGCGGCGAAGCCGGCTAGCAAGGCGCCTGCGGCTAAGGCACCCGCTAAGTCTGTTGCGAAGCCCGCGGTGAAGGCTCCTGCGGCGAAGCCGGCTAGCAAGGCGCCTGCGGCCAAGGCGCCCGCGAAGTCTGTTGCGAAGCCTGCGGCAAAAGCACCCGCCGCGAAGCCGGCGGCAAAAGCACCCGCCGCGAAGCCGGCGGCAAAAGCACCCGCCGCGAAGTCAACGGCGAAGGCTGTCTCAGGCGAAGCCGTCACCCCCGTCATTGACGAAGAATTCGATGTGATCATTACGGTCGGCGACGACAACATCGTTGTGGTCGAAGACACGAGTGTTCCCGACCAGGATGAGGTCATTGAACTCACGGACGAGGAAGCCGACGACGTCAAGACGGTCCTTACGGCGACGCTGCCGTCCGGAGCGATTCACATTTCGGCCGGAGATGACGAGATCCAATCCGTCGGAACCATGATCACCGGTGCGACGGCAGACCCCGTCAAGGATTACCTCAAACAAATCGGTCGAGTTGCTCTTCTCAACGCGGAACAAGAGGTGTCACTCGCACTGCGAATTGAGGCGGGATTGTTCGCCGAAGAAAAGTGGGCCAATCTCAGTGGTGCCCGGCAGATCTCCAAGGCCGGTCGCGAGTTGCGAATCATCGCAGATGACGGGGAACGCGCGAAGCGACACTTGCTCGAGGCAAACCTCCGGCTTGTGGTGTCTCTCGCCAAGCGATACACCGGCCGCGGGATGCAGTTTCTTGACCTCATTCAAGAAGGTAACCTCGGGTTGATTCGCGCGGTCGAGAAATTCGATTACACGAAGGGCTTTAAGTTTTCGACCTATGCGACCTGGTGGATTCGTCAGGCGATCACGAGAGCAATGGCCGATCAGGCGCGAACTATCCGCATCCCGGTGCACATGGTAGAGGTCATCAACAAACTCGCGCGGGTTCAACGGCAGTTGTTGCAGGATTTGGGCCGCGAACCGACGCCGCTCGAGTTAGCCAACGAACTGGACATGACTCCGGAAAAGGTCGTCGAGGTCCAGAAATATGGTCGCGAACCGATTTCACTCCACACTCCGCTCGGGGAAGACGGCGACTCAGAGTTCGGCGACTTGATCGAGGACACCGAGGCAATCGTTCCGCTCGACGCGGTGGCGAACCGCATGCTTCTCGTCGCTCTCGAATCCGTCTTGGATTCGCTTTCCGAACGCGAATCCGGTGTCATTCGAATGCGCTATGGACTCGGCGACGGGATTCCCAAAACGCTCGACCAAATCGGTGAAACGTTTGGTGTGACCCGTGAACGCATTCGACAAATCGAATCCAAAACAATGACCAAACTGCGCCACCCGTCGCGGTCGGTCACGATTCGCGAGTTCCTCGAGTGATGACCGAGCTCTCCTTTTTCCTCGCGAGAGTGATCGGGGGGCTTGCTGCACGAGTCGGATCCTGGGTGGGGAACGGATCGGTGATCGGTGGGCGCATCGCGCTGATGATCATGCCCACCTTTATCACGCGTGCCCGTCGGGATTTGGACTTCCCCATCGTCTTTGTGCTCGGTTCCAACGGCAAAACCACGACGTCGAAATACGTGACACAACTCGCCGAATCGGCCGGTGAAACGGTGTTGACGAACGTTGCGGGGTCCAACATGAGTTCGGGAATTGCCGCTTTGGCCGTCGGCCGATGGCGAGCGATTCGTCGCGGTACTTATTCTCTGGGAGTATTCGAGGTCGACGAGGGCTATGCTGCGATGCTTGGACGCGAACTATTGCCCGAGTTCGCTCTTGTCCTCAACGTCCAAATCGACCAAATCTATCGACTGCACGAACCCGAGCGGGTTCGCGACATGTTCCGCAACGCCTTTCCGTATGTGACTCGGCATCTTGTGGTGAACGGAAACGACGGGCTGTTGGTCGACGCGACGACCAACGTTGGCAACGAAACGACGGTCAGCTTTTTCGGTCTGGGTTCTGGTTTCCCCGTATCGAGTCTTGGTTTGGCAGAGCCTCGTGAGATGGAACCGGCCCGTCTGGGCACAGCGTTGTCCGTGACGACGGACGATAAGTACGTCGCGTCGCAGGGAAGTGAATCGACGGTGCTGTCCGTGCCGACGTCGGGTGTTCATTTCGCACTGAACGGCGTCGCCGCGCTCGAAATGGCCCGCCAC
>JANRET010000090.1 GCA_030725885.1 Microbacteriaceae bacterium
ATCCCATCCAGTGCTCAATCGGGTGTCCGTACTTCTTTTCAATCGACGGGAAGTAGCTCTTCGGTCCTTGGACTTTCTCGGTCATGCGCGCCGCTCCTAAGGTGCGATTCAGGAATAGTGCCAGATTATCGAAATAGGATTCCATGCCGGCCTGGGCTTGTTCGGCCTGCCCTTCGGGAAGTTCGCCGAACTGAGCAAACCGCGCCCACGATTTATCTCCGCGCGATTCAATGTCGATCTCGATGATGTGGCAATCGGATGTTTCGACCCGCGCCGCGAACTCGGCGGCCTCTTGGGTGTAGTTGAGAGTGTGGACCAATCGCGCCTTGTCTGCGACCTCGCTGTATTGGCCGAAAAAGTAGGCGACAAAACCGTTGTCGGGAACGTCAACGCCGACCGTCCACCAGCCGCCGACAACAGGTTCGGACACGACGGAGCCCGGCAGAACACTGAGCACAGTTGGGCTGTACCACTGTTCGAGCGCCGCCGCATCGGTCCACGCCGTCCACATGGTGTCGATCGGTGTTGAGAATTCCCGTTCGACGGAATAAAGAAAATTAGACATTGAAACGGAATTCGACGACGTCACCGTCGTTCATCACATAGTCCTTGCCTTCGATGCGGGCCTTGCCCTTGGCGCGTGCTTCGGCCACCGATCCACACTCGACCAGGTCAGCGAAACCGACGATTTCTGCCTTGATGAAACCCTTTTCGAAGTCGGTGTGAATCACGCCGGCGGCTTGCGGGGCTTTCCAGCCCTTGCCGATCGTCCAGGCGCGCGCTTCTTTCGGCCCGGCGGTGAGGTACGTCTGCAGTCCGAGCGTGTCAAAGCCGATTCGCGCGAGTTGGTCGAGCCCGCTTTCGTCCTGTCCCATCGACGCGAGCAGTTCGCGCGCGTCAGCGGGGTCGAGGTCAATGAGCTCGCTCTCGACCTTCGCATCGAGGAACACGGCTTTCGCCGGCGCCACCAGTGCCGCCAGTGCCGCGCGCTGTTCGGCGTTTCCGAGAACCGACTCGTCCACGTTGAAGATGTAGAGGATGGGTTTTGCGGTCAAGAGCCCGAGTTCGCGAATCGGTGTCGCGTCGAACGACGCCTGTGCGAGGGTCGTCCCTCCGTCCAAAATCTTCTGAGCCTCGACCGCCGCGGCGAGGACATCGGGTTCCATCTTTTTGCCCTTCACTTCTTTTTCATACCGCGGGATCGCTTTCTCCAGCGTCTGCAGGTCGGCCAAAATCAATTCGGTGTTGATCGTCTCGAGGTCGTCCTTCGGATCGACCTTGCCGGCCACGTGGATGACGTCGGTGTCGACAAAACCACGGACAACCTGGGCAATCGCGTCGGATTCGCGAATAGTGGCGAGGAATTGGTTACCGAGTCCTTCGCCTTCGGATGCACCCTTGACGATTCCCGCGATATCGACGAACGAGACGGGTGCCGGGAGGATTCGCTCACTTCCAAAAATCTCGGCGAGGACGTCAAGCCTGGCGTCCGGCAGGTTCACGACTCCGACGTTCGGTTCAATCGTCGCGAAGGGGTAATTCGCCGCGAGAACGTTGTTGCGCGTCAGCGCATTGAACAGGGTGGACTTTCCCACGTTTGGAAGACCGACGATTCCGATTGACAGTGCCATTGGTCAAGTCTAGGCGAGGGTCACTTCACGGCTTTCGCCGTGCGGTTCGCGTAACTGACACCCAACAGAACGAGCGCGCCGCCCAGCACCTGGGTCGGTGTGACCGTTCCCCCGAATGCGACGACAAACAGGGCGGTGAAGACAGGAATGATGTTGAGGAACGCCCCGGTTCGTGTCGGCCCGATCCAGGTGGACGAGATGTTCCAGAGAAAGTACGCCCCCGCCGAGGGAATCAACCCGATCCAGAGAACGCCGAGCCAATCGAACCCGTCCATCGTGAACCAGGCGGTGTTCCCCCACGCGATGTCGAGTGCCATGAAAGGAACCATGATGATTGCGGAGATTGTGGCTTGAACGGCCGTCGCGGTGATCGGTGGCGTCTTCACCCGAGGCGCAAGCATCGAATACGCCGTCCACAGAACGGTGGCGATCAACAGCAACACGTCGCCGTAGGAGAAGGCAATGCCGCCAGTGATGCCTCCTCCGAAAACAACCACGAGGGCTCCAACGATAGAGATCGCGATGCCGACGATTGAGTTGACCGACATGTTCTCGTGAAGGACGAACCGCGCGGCAATTGCGATGGTCGCGGGGTTGAGCGCGACGAGAACAGATGCGGTGACGGGCGAGGTGACCCCGAGCGCGAAATACAAGAGCAGCGTGTACCCGACATACCCGAGCAGTGCCTGGACGACGTGGATCTTCCACTCGCCCACAATCAGCGCGCGAGAGACTTTCTCAGTAAGGAGGGCAAGGGGAATCAGCACGATGATGGCGATGAACCAGCGCGATCCGGTGAGTTGGATGGCGCCGACCGCGTCGAGTACGACGGGCGAAAACGCGAAATTTGTTGCCCAGAACGCCATGGCCAGAACGGCGGGGATGAATCGTTGGGCACTGCGCATCACGCCAGCGTAGCGTTACATTCGGCGAGTTTGTCAAATTGTTCGTACAATATGACACCACTGCAGTTTTGTCTCACGAAAGGAGTTCCCGTGAAAACAAACGTCATGGAATCCCTCTTTGCCGACCTCGACCGAAACGGCCCGATTCCGCTGTATTACCAGGTTGAGCAGCGCCTGGAGAAGGCAATCCTGGACGGCCAGATCCCCGCCGGGGCCCGCCTCGAAAACGAGGTTGCTCTCGGCGAACGGCTCAACCTCAGTCGCCCGACGATTCGCCGTGCGATTCAAGACCTCGTCGACAAAGGGCTTCTGGTCCGCCGCCGCGGGATTGGCACTCAGGTGGTGCACGGTCGTGTGACCCGCGGGGTCGAACTGACATCGCTGTTCGACGATTTGGCGAAAGGGGAAAAGGTCCCGACCACGGTGCTGTTGTCGTACGCGGTTGAGAAGGCGAATGACACCGTCGCCGACCGACTCGGTGTCCAACTGGGGTCGCCCGTCCTGCACATCAAGCGCCTCCGTATCGCTGACGGAGTCCCCGTTGCCGTTCTCGAAAACTGGCTCCCCGAACAGTTCCTCGACATCACCGAACACGACCTGGGCGAATTGGGGCTGTACGAAATCCTTCGCGGGCGAGGGGTCACAATCCGTGTCGCCAAACAGAAAATCGGAGCCCGAACGTCCAACACCGCCGAGGCCGGGCTTCTTGACACGGACCGCGGAACCGCTCTTCTCACGATGGAACGAGCCGCGTTCGACAATGCGGGTGTCGGAATCGAATACGGCTCGCATTATTACCGCCCGGACCTGTATTCGTTCGAAGTGACGCTGGTCGAGAAGTAGCCGTTAAGCCAGACAGCGGCGCAAGTTTCCTCACGCCGCTGCTCTGAGTCCGGACTTTAATCCTGACGGATGACACTGATTTCGTGCGTGAGGGTGTCGAGCTCGGCACCACCGGCCATCGCCTGAATGAGTTCATCGAGGTGGACCTTTTCCCGCACGAACGACGCGGTCATGCGACCACGGTTGAGCAAGAAGAAGTGGTCCCCCACGAGGTGGGCGTGGTGAGGGTTGTGCGTGATGAAGATCACGGCAACACCGCGTTCACGGGCCGACAGGATGTACTTCAGCACGATTCCCGACTGGCGGACGCCGAGCGCGCTCGTCGGTTCGTCCAGAATCAACACGTTGGCACCGAAGTACACGGCCCGTGCGATTGCGACGGCTTGCCGCTCTCCACCTGAAAGGGTGCCAATCGCCTGGTTCGTGTCGCGAAGGTCGATACCCATGTTCATGAGTTCGGACTTGGCCGTTTCCTTGGCGAACTTGGTGTCAAGGATTCCAAGCGGCTTCCACCACTTCTTCGGTTCGTTTCCGAGGAAGAAGTTTCGCCACACCGACATCAGCGGAACGGTCGCGAGGTCTTGGAACACCGTTGCGATGCCCTTGGA
>JANRET010000091.1 GCA_030725885.1 Microbacteriaceae bacterium
GGGTGGGGTTCGCTCTTCTCGCCGCTCTCGGTTGGGCGCTGTACATCGTTCTCACCCAGGCCGCGGGCGATCGGGGGTCGGGGCTCCGCGCACTGTCCATCACGATTCCGGTCGCCGCGATAGCCGCAACGTTCGTTGGGCTTCCGGAAGTATGGGGCAACATCACCCCACTCATCGCGATTCAGGCTCTTGGCCTTGCCGTTTTGATGCCCGTCATTCCGTTCATTTTGGAACTCGTCGCACTCAAGCGCATGACCGCCGCCGCGTTTGGAACACTGATGGCCGGCGAGCCGGCACTCGCCGTCCTGTTTGGATTCCTGATCTTGGGCGAACGTCTCGATGTACTTCAACTGTTGGGGCTTTCCGCAGTTATTGTGGCGGGAGTTGCCGCCGCGCGAACCGGCCAACGACCTCCCACCCTCAAACAGACAACCGCGAAGGAACCCTGACAATGCCCGCAATCAACCGAGAGCGCGTCACCGCGACCACGACGGAACCGTTCGTTCTGTTCCTCATCGGGATGCGCATCAACAATTGGTTCGCCATCCATCGCTGGCTCCCCGTATTCCTCGCGATGCCGAAAATGCTGACCGAACTGCACATCCAACGTGAACTTGGTTTCCGGTCCTACGAAATGTGGTTGGGTCGAACGATCATTCTGGTTCAGTACTGGGAGAGCCCCGAAAAACTGATCGAGTATTCCGCGGCGAAAGAATCGCAACACCTTCCCGCATGGCGGGCGTTCAACCGCGCCGCGCGGACGTCACCCGCTGTCGGAATCTGGCACGAAACCTATGTCATCGACCCGGGGAAGACCGAGAACGTGTATGTCAATATGCCGCCGTTTGGGTTTGGGAAAGTCGGCGAAATACAGGTGGCAACTGGAAAGCGAAACAGCGCGCGAGGGCGTTTGGGTAAACCGTCCGCCGACTAGGGCAATCGGTGCGCATTCGTATCAACTCGAAACGTGACGAGTCGAACAACACCGCAGTTTTGGCTAGATTTCACAGGTTCGCTAACTATGCTCCAGCACTATGGAATCCGTTTTTGACGTGGTCGCGGGCCTACCCGTCCATCCTCTGGTCATTCACTCCGTGGTCGTTCTCGTTCCGCTGGCCGCCGTGGGTCTTGTTGTCGCCGTTTTCAATTCGGCTTTCCGAAAACGATTTGCCGTCGCACTGATTGTCCTTCTCGGGATCACTGTTCCTCTCGCATTTATCGCCAAAGAATCCGGTGAGGCTCTCGCCGAACGAATCGGGATTACCGAACGCCACGAAGAACTGGGTGAGAACGTACCCCTGTGGGTGGGGGTGTTTTTTGTCGTCGCCGTCGTGTGGTGGCTTGTGACGAGGCGTTCCGCGTCGATTCTGGTTCACCGAATCCTTGGCGGCGTAATGGTGTTGACCGCCGGGCAGGTGATGGTGGTGATTTTCCTGGTCGGTCATTCCGGCGCCGAGGCAACCTGGGGCGAGACCATACCCGCCGCGGAACTACCTGTCGAAACCGAAAGCGCGGCGCCCGAAGCCCCCGCTGTCGACGACGCCGTATTTACCGCTGACGAGGTGGCGATGCACTCGACCGCCGAGGATTGTTGGACGATCGTCGATGGAAGCGTGTACGACGTGACACCGTTTGTGTCTCGTCATCCCGGTGGGTTGGCGGCCATCTCGACCCTGTGTGGTGGTGACGGGACCGCCGAATTCGGGGGTAAGCACGGATCCGACAGCGCGCCGAATTCCCAGTTGGAATCACTCAAAATCGGAATGTTGGGCACACCCTGATCGGAACCCATCAGCCGCGATTCGACTGCGAAATCTGTCAACTAGGCTGAAAAAATGACGGGGGAAACAGTGACGGAATCGGTGTGGGACTACCCGCGCCCACCCCGAGTAGAGCCCGTCTCGTCCCACCTCGCGGTGACTCACGCTGGCGTGACGATTGTGTCCACCAACGCGTCGGTTCGCGTTCTCGAAACGTCCCACCCGCCCACCTACTATCTGCCCGTCGACGACTTCGCCGAGGGAGTGCTGGTCCCGGTCGACGGAACAACTTTCTGCGAGTTCAAGGGCGTTGCGTCCTATTTCGATCTGGTCATCGGGGACCAACGGATCGAACGCGCTGCGTGGACGTATGAAAATCCGTCACTCGGATACGAGTCGCTTGCCGGCAAGGTTGCGTTGTACGCCAGTCGCGTGAACGAATGTCGGGTCGGCGACGACGTCGTGATTCCCCAGGAGGGCGACTTCTACGGCGGGTGGATCACGAAAAACATCGTCGGTCCCTTCAAGGGCGCACCCGGAACGCGGGGGTGGTAACTCGATGACCGTGATGCCGATGTTCCCACTGGGTTCGGTGCTGTTCCCGTCGATGCCCCTCACACTGCGGATCTTCGAAGAGCGCTATCTGAAACTGCTCGGTGACTTGATGGCGTCGGACCGACCCGAGTTCGGCGTGGTGCTGGTGTCGCGCGGGTCCGAAGTCGGCGGTGGCGACAATCGGATGTCCGTGGGCACCATCGCCTCGGTCACCGAAATCGGTACGACGGACGAGTTTTTCGGACTCGAATCGTTCGGGTCACAGCGTTTCACCGTCACCGACTGGTTGCCCGACGACCCCTACCCGATCGCCGACATCGAACTCATCCCCGATCTGATTTGGGATGACAGTCTGATGCCCGCCCGGGTACACCTGGAATCCCAGGTGCGAAAACTGTTGGCCCTCGCGAGCGAGTTTGGTGACCTTCTGTTCGGCGCCGACATCGCGCTCAGTGACGACCCGATGAGTGCCGTCTGGCAGATGGCCGGTATCTTGCCGATTGGCGAACTCGACCGGTTCGACCTCCTCCGATCGCAGTCAGCCGAAGAATTGATCGCGCAGACATACGAGATCGTGACGACCGCTGAGGAAACCCTCCGTGCGATTTTGGCCGCCAACGATGACGACTCGTCCTCGCTGGCGTAGCCTCGGACCATGAGCGATATTTCGGGTGTCGGTGACAACGACAACTGGCGATGCTGGTTGTGCGACAAACCGGTCGACCCCGACGCTTCGGTGAATTCCGACCTCGGACCGAGTGTCGACAGTTTTGCGGCCACACGCGTCAAGAAGGGTACGGTCGCCGTCGAGCGCCTCGCGCACCGCGCGTGCAACACCATGAAGGGCAAAAATGCTCCCGTCGTGCCCTGGTCGACCGACCTGTTCGTGGTCGACCCGTCCCCCATCATCGAGACGGTCGAGCGGCTACGCGCGAAGGGTGGTCGCGAAATTGTGGCGCGGTGCCCGGACGAATCCGATGCGCAACAGGCATCCGAGTGGTTACTCGACCGCTTGTCGCGGCTCGCTCCCGACCTCGAGTTTTCGACCCAGATTAATCCTGGTGGTGGGCAGTTCGTGCTCGCTCTGACCGTCGCCTAACTCAGGCTGACTGTATAGTCACCATCGCAATGCCGAACAGGGCAAAGCCGCGGAGAACGTCCGGAAAACTGTCCCGTGCGACGGTTGGCGTTTTAGACGTCTCGCTCGCGCCAGGCGATAAACATCGATGGTGCCGATGCAAGTGCAAATAAAGTGGCAATCACAAGGTAACTCCCGTCATTTCCTTCCGACTGAAACAACTGGAGTTCCGGTCCAAGGAACACCAAAATCAGGAGCACCAGGACCAGGTAACCCATCGACAAGTAGGCATACCGATACGAGGTGTTGCGAATCTGAATTTGTCGCTCGTCCAGCAATTCGTCGGGCGCTTCAGCGATACCTCGCACGGCAATACGCAGGAACGAATAAGCGCCCAGAGTGAGAGAAATGACCAGAATCGCCACGACACTAAAGACAATCACATCGGTTACACCGTCGAGATTGAAAATGCCGATCTCCAGAATCGGCATGTAACTGCCCAACGCAACCAC
>JANRET010000092.1:0-781 GCA_030725885.1 Microbacteriaceae bacterium
CGCTCAAACAGAAGCCGAGCGGATTCGGTACCAATGTCCTCGAGGGGAACATGAATCGTCGTCAGACCGGGCCCGAATTCCTCGGCAAAAGGCATGTCGTTAAAACCGATCACGGACAAGTCCTCGGGGCAGCGCAATCGGTGTCGTCGCATGGAACGAAGAACCCCGAGCGCGAGAAGGTCGTTACTGGCCTGAACCGCTGTGAAACTCTGTCGTTGCGACAGCACATCATCCATTGCCTTTTCGCCGGCCTCGGCAGTCAACGCGCTGGCCGCTACGACCTGGCAGGCAATGCCCGCGGCCTCACACGCCTGGATCATGGCGTCACGCCGTGTGCGCGATGTCGAAAAGTTTTCGGGCCCGGCGACGTGAACGATGCGACGGTGCCCCAGATTTTTTAGTAATTCGACCGCCATCGCGATTCCACTCCGGTCGTCGCCCGTGACGAGAGGATACGGAACCGTTCCGGCACCGCGGTTTGCCAGCACCGCGGTGACACCCTGTTCGAATAATTTGGGCAGTAGTTCGTGTTCGTCGATTCCCGTCGCGATTATCAATCCATCCACACGACGTTCAAGGAGGGACGTGATTGCGGTTTGCTCCATCGCGGGACGACCATCGGTATTGGCCAGCAACGCGGTGTACCCGCGAGGTGCGAGAAAGTTTTCAATACCGCGAATCATGGGAGGGAAAATTGGGTTGGTCAGGTCGGGAATCGTGACGCCAATCGTCATCGACAAATTGTTGCGGAGACTTCGCGCCACGGCGTTGGGGACATAAC
>JANRET010000092.1:791-3842 GCA_030725885.1 Microbacteriaceae bacterium
GTCTCGGGGCTCACTTGCGCTTGCGCGGACGGGTTTAGAGCACGCGAGACGGTCGCGGCGTGCACTCCGGCAAGTTTCGCGACATCGACAATTGTGACCGCTCGAGACATGAGCCAAGACTAGCCAATTTCCGTGCTGGTGGACATGGAAAAAAGTGAGGGCCAGGGGTTGCCCCCTGACCCTCACCGATGGTAGTTCCGTTACTTGGAGTAGTACTCGTAGTGAGGTCCGCGCCAGAGCGGATTCACCGTGAAGTCCTTCAGCCACGTGCGGTAGGGGAAGGCGAGACCTTCCTGGGCCGCGTAGACCCACATGGGGTCTTCGTAGAGCAAACGCTGCAGTTCGGCGTAGATCGCGAAGCGCTCGTCGGGGTTCACCGACGCCTTACCCGCATCGATGAGATCAGCGATGCGATCGGGGTCCTCGTAGGCATCACGCATCCCGTGCTTGCTGCCCCAGTCTCCGTCAGGGTGTTGAAGCGGATCGAAGAACTGGTGTGGGTCTGCTCCTGGGTCAGCGTTCTTCACCCAGAGTGCGTAAGGAACCGGGTCTGCACCCAGGTCGTCATCAAACTGAGTTTCGGCCTTGTTGACGACGTTGACACGGAAATTGGGGTTCAACTTCTCGATGCCATCCTTCATCAGCAGAGCGACGCCCTCAAATTCAGGCTCACCTGCCTGCACAAGGATCGAGACCGTGAAGCCTTCTTCCCAGTAGGGAGTCTGCTTCATCAACTCAGCGGCTTTGTCCAGGTCGTATTCGTAGATTGGCGCTGTTGCGTCATATCCGAAGACACCCTGAGGGATGTACGCCGTGTATCGCGCGCCAAAACCGTCCAGGAACGAATCGATGTATGTCTGGTTGTCAAACGCATAGTTGAACGCCTGGCGAATACGCTTGTCGTTGAAGAAGTCACCGGGAATCGTGTCATCCGCGGGCAGATTGTCCGAACGCATGTTGAAGCCCAGGTGAATCGGCTCCAGCAGCAATCCACCGGTGATGATCGAGACGCCCTCGGCACCTTCAACGTCCGTGACGTTCGACGGAGAAAGGTCGATGATGTCGGCGTCACCCGCGGTGAGGGCGAGAACTCGGGAGCTCTCCTCGGCGGTGATGTCCCAGCGGACGTTGGCCTTCGCGGACTCGCCCCAGTAGTTCTCGTTGACAATCATCGTGAGAGACTCGCCACGACGCCATTCGCCGAAGGTGTAGGGGCCGGTACCGACCATGTTGGTGTCCATCCACTCGCTGGGAGTGTCGGCTTCAACGCCACCGTTCGCCTCCACCGCTTCAGGGCTTACAATCGAGGCCACCGTGTTGAGGACGACGGAGTATAGGAACGATGCATTCGCTTCGGTCAGAGTGACCTCGACAGTGAAGTCATCGAGGGCCTTGACCGATTCCACCGAATCGACAAGCGCAGCCGCTTGACCTTCCGGCAGGTTCATGGTCATGACGCGTTCCCACGAGTAAACGACGTCGTCCGCTGTGAAGTCGGTACCGTCATGGAAAACTACGCCCTCGCGAAGCGGGAAGGTGTAGACCAGGCGGTCCTTGCTGACCAAACCGTTTTCGGTGGTGGGAACTTCGGTGGCGAGCGATGGGATCAGATCAGGGCCATCAATACCGACGTCGAGCAGGCGCTCATAGACATTATCGATGAACGCTTCGCCCTTTTCACCTTGCTCGGTGCGCGCGGGGTCGAGGCTTGCGGGTTCCCCATTTTGGTGGTGAACAATGACGCCCGGGTTGCGGACCTCACCTCCGTCACCGCCGGTGGCGCCCGTGCACGCACTGAGCGCGAACGCCATCGTGGCGATGCCAGCAGTAACCGCTAAACGCAGCGGTCGCTTCGGAGCATCGTTGCTTCGTATCGCTATTTCTGGATTCACTTTCGTACCTTTCCATTTCTCGTTGGAGTTAAAGCTTGGGGAGTGCTCCGAGATTCTGAGTCCTCGTGCACGATGACCATCGACCGTCTTGCAGTTGTTGTAACTCGGCTTCGGACACCTCGTTGAAACTGACCTCGACGGCTTTCTCGTCGAGGCGGACGGGACGTTCAAGAGCCTCGTGGGCTGTGAGCGTTCCAATCCTTTCCGCGAAGGACTTCGCCGCCTCCGGCTCGGTGAAGGTCACTGTCGCGCGGAATTCGCTGCTTCTGTCAACACGCGAAATCGTTTCAAAAACAACCGGGGTGTTCCGTTCCGAATCCGTCAACACATCGTCAACCGACCAGCCACATTCGGCTTTCGCCACGGGGCAACGCGGGTGGAGGCGACATCCCTGCGGAGGGTTTACGGGGTTGGGAACCGTGCCAGAAAGGTCCCACTTCGCTGTTTCGGCGGAGTCCTCGAGGGTCGGGTTCGAATCGCGCAAAATTTTTGAGTACGGATGTAGCGGATTGTTGAAAACGTCTGCCGTCGGTCCGTACTCGGCAATTTGGCCCATATACATGACCGCGATGCGATCGGACATGTGCTGGACAACACCGAGGTCGTGGGTGATGAACAGATACGTGAGCCCGAGGTCTTTCTGCAACTCGACCAGCAAATTGAGGATTTGAGCCTGTACGGAAACATCCAACGCGCTCGTAGGCTCATCGAGAATGACAAATTCGGGGTTCAACGCCAACGCGCGGGCAATTGAGATCCTCTGTCGCTGTCCACCCGAAAATTGGTGCGGAAAGCGAAGCAGGTGCTGTGAACCCAGTCCCACTCGTTCGAGCAGCTCGGTCACGCGGCGGTCCAGGTCTTCGCCCGAGGCCTCTTTGTGGACTCGGAGTGGGCGACCCACGATGTCACGAACGAGTTGCCGCGGGTTCAAGGACGAAAATGCGTCCTGGAACACGACCTGGCAGTTTCGACGGTAATTGCGCTGTTTTTCGCGCGACATCGAGCCAAGTCGGTGGTTGACTTCCAAGTTCTTCCACGCGGCCTGGTCGGCGGGGGACCTGTCTGCTTGTGCTATCTCGCGCAACCGTTCGATTTCCGCGTGTTGCGTGGCGTTGACGTCCACCCAAATGTCGCCCCCCGTCGGTTCAACCAGTCCGGC
>JANRET010000093.1 GCA_030725885.1 Microbacteriaceae bacterium
CTATTGGGTGGCGGGTGTCGGGTACCTCCGTGTGTTGTTGCGGACAAATCCGAGTATCGAAACCCGTCCAACCGTCTTGTAGAGTTGCTACGAAGGAGGGCCCGTGAGCGACAATGATGACACTCGGTTCAGCACCGAACACCTCGGTCATGACTTCGCCCGACGCCTCGCGGACCTCGAAGCGAGTACCTCCGCTGACGAACAAGCTGCGATTGCCGCGTTGCCATCGGGGAGCGCACTTCTCATCGTTCGTCGAGGCCCTACTGTGGGTGCCCGATTTCTTCTGGACATTGCCCTCACGGTCGCGGGACGTCACCCGGACGCGGAAATTTTTTTAGATGACGTGACAGTTTCCCGTCGCCACGCCGAAATCGTGCGGGACGGCGTGACATTCACCATCCGTGATCTCGATTCCCTCAATGGGACTTATCTGGACGGCGAGCGAACACCACAGGGTGTGCTGTCCGACGGGTCGGAAATTCAGATCGGCAAGTATCGCATGACGTTTTACCCATCGCGCCACGATATTCCGACGGGTTCGTAAACGATGGTGGCACAAAAAACTGGCACTGCGCCGACGGGCTTGACCATCGGGCAGGTACTCCAACAGCTCCGGATTCAGTTTCCCGATTTGTCGAGTTCCAAACTTCGATTCTTGGGAGACAACGGTTTAGTCAACCCACACCGTCTCGAGAGCGGGTATCGCTCGTATAGCAACGCTGACGTGCAACGAATTCGCATCATTCTCGGCCTGCAGCGTGACTATTTCCTGCCGCTCAAACAAATTGAGCGGGTGCTTGCGGATATCGATGCGGGAAAGTCGCCCAGTCTGCCGGGAGGCGCGACCATCTCGGTCGACTCGATTCTGTCGCTCGAGGTCCGCTTTACGAGGTCGGAAATGTTGACGTCGTCAGGGGCGTCCAAGGCGCTTTTGGATGACGCAATTACGATGGGGCTCCTTCCTGCGGCGGAAATTTACGGAGACGACTCGCTCAAAACCCTTTCGGCGCTCGCACAATTGCACTCTGCGGGAATCGAGCCGCGACACCTTCGCGGTCTTCGGACCCAGGCCGAAAAAGATGCCGTAATTGTCCACACATCAGTCCTTCCCATCGCGAAAAGCGCGAGTAGAGTAAGTAAACAGAAAGCCGTGGACGTTGCTCGAGAAATCGCTACCAATCTGGAACAGGTCCGGCTCTCGGTCATGATGCGGTCGATTGACGATCTCATCGGGTAATTGCGACACGCCGACCGCGCTGTTCGCGGCGCGTCGGGGTGGCTCAATCGCTACAGTGGAAAACATTAACGTTCAGGCAAAGAGTGAAGGTTGGTTTGAGATGAGTGAACTCTCGCAATCCGCGGATTCCACTGAGGGGTATCGCGGAGCGACTGCGGCGTCGGCAGCGGGTATCACCTACCGCCAACTGGATTACTGGGCGCGAACTGAACTCGTTGTTCCCACTGTGCAGTCCGCGCAGGGCTCTGGATCTCAAAGGCTCTATTCATTTCGGGATATTTTGGTCCTCAAACTGGTCAAGAGTCTGTTGGAAACGGGAATTTCACTTCAGCAAATTCGAATTGCGGTAGACCAACTTCACGCCGAGGGTATCGAAGACCTGGCGGGTACAACCCTGATGAGTGACGGCGCCTCGGTGTACCTGTGCACGTCCAGTGACGAAGTCATCGACCTCGTGAACAGAGGGCAGGGGGTCTTTGGAATCGCGGTTGGGGCAGTCCTTCGCGAGGTCGAAACGAGCCTGGTGAACATCAACGCTGTTCGCACCAACGACGCTATGGATGACCTCGCAGCGAAACGAGCGTCGCGCGCGTCCTAACTCTGCGAGCCTTCTGGCCCAACGAGTACTTTGACGAGAAGTCGATCGAAGTACCGCGAAATTGTTTGTGCAGGCTCGCCGGGCCACCGATGAATCGGCACGGCTGCTCCAGTGGATTGCTGAAGGGTCAGAGTCTCGTCCAGAATCGGTTCCAGAATGTGGTCACCGAATAGTTGCTTCATTTCTGCGAGCCGGAAAGTGTGCTCGGCGCTGTCGGAACGAAAACGATTGATAATCACGCCGGCGGTTCGCAGGCGAGGGGACATCTTGAGGCGCATCGCGTGAAGTGCGAGAAGTGTTCTGTGCACGGCCGTCACGGAGAAAAGTCCAGGCTCGGCGATGATGACGACCGAGTCGGCAGCGGTCCACGCGGTTTGTGTCAGCCCATTGAACGACGGCGGGCAGTCGATGAGCACCAGGTCGTATTGGCTTTCGATTGTCGCGAGTGCCTCTTCGAGTTTCCACAGGTCTTGTTTCGTGGGCGTCGGTTTGTCGTGCGAAGACACCGAGGGCGACCCCATCAAAATGTGGACGGGAACGTCGTTGGGTCCGGACCACGAACTCGGGACGACCGCCTGTCGCACAACGGAGCTTGACGAGTTTGTCAGAACCGAGTCGATCGAATAGCCGTGAGACGACCGCGATGCGAGAGCAGACGACACATCAGACTGAGGGTCCATGTCAATGACGAGAGTGCGAAGCCCCTTAGCGAATGCGGCTGATGCGAGACCCAACGTGACGGTTGTCTTTCCGACACCGCCTTTCAGCGAACTGACGCAAATCACCTGCATGATGTCAACCTTAGCCGTCAAGTAGTCTGGAACTCGCAGGCAATAGAACGATTGACGGGCCAAAAGAGGGTGAGCAATGTTCGCAAAAATCCTTGTCGCGAACCGCGGTGAAATCGCCATTCGTGGATTTCGTGCGGCCTACGAACTCGGTGCTAAAACCGTCGCCGTTTTCGCATACGAAGACCGCGAGTCGACCCACCGGTTCAAGGCAGACGAAGCTTACCAAATCGGTGAAAAAGGGCATCCCGTGCGGGCGTACCTTTCAATCGACGAAATCATTCGAGTGGCGAAGGAATCCGGTGCCGACGCGATCTACCCCGGTTACGGGTTTCTCAGCGAAAACCCGGATTTTGCTCGAGTCGCCAGTGAGAACGGAATCACGTTTATCGGACCGAGCGCAACGGTGCTCGAAATGGCAGGCAATAAAGTCACCGCAAAGCAACACGCCATTGCGGCAGGGGTTCCTGTTCTCGAATCGTGCGAAGCGACTACCGATGTCGATGCGCTGATCACCTTCGCTGACTCCCTCGGGTATCCCGTCTTCGCTAAGGCTGTCGCAGGAGGCGGCGGGCGGGGTATGCGTCGCGTGGAATCCCACGATGAAATGCGCGAGGCGCTGGATGCTGCGATGCGTGAAGCGGAAAGCGCGTTCGGTGACGCACGAATGTTCATCGAACAAGCGGTGCTGCGTCCCCGCCACATCGAAGTTCAAATTCTGGCGGATTCCACCGGGGACACAATCCACCTGTTCGAACGCGATTGTTCCGTTCAACGCCGACACCAAAAAGTGGTGGAGATTGCTCCGGCTCCCAACCTCGATGACGAAACGCGGCGCGCCCTATACCGCGATGCGTTGGCCTTTGCACGCTCAATCGGATATGTCAACGCGGGTACAGTGGAGTTCCTTGTTGACACGGCTGGCGAACGTGCGGGGAAACACGTTTTCATCGAGATGAATCCCCGCATCCAGGTCGAGCACACGGTGACGGAAGAAGTCACGGACGTCGATCTCGTCCAATCTCAAATGAGAATCGCATCGGGGGAGACCCTCGCGGCTCTGGGACTCGATCAAGATTCCCTAGTGCTCCGCGGGGTTGCGCTTCAGTGCCGTATCACGACGGAAAACCCTCTGGCGGGTTTTCGACCCGACACCGGTCGCATTTCGACCTACCGCTCGCCGGGCGGCGC
>JANRET010000094.1:0-2013 GCA_030725885.1 Microbacteriaceae bacterium
CTCCATCAACAACGTCGCGCTGGTTGACGGTAAGCCACTCACGCTGGGGCTGGTCGAGATGCTTCGGGTGTACATCGCACATCGACTCCAGGTCGTCACCCGCCGATCACGTTTCCGACTGGACCGCAAGACCGAACGCCTGCACCTCGTTGAGGGATTGCTGCGTGCCATCGACGATATTGATGCCGTCATCGCCGTCATTCGGGCGTCGGATGATGCCGATGCGGCTCGTTCCCGTCTCCAAAGCACCTTCGAACTCACCGAAATTCAGGCCGACTACATTCTCGAACTTCGACTGCGCCGCCTGACCAAGTTTTCGCGACTCGATCTCGAGACTGAACGCAACGCGCTCGGCGCGGATATCGCGGCCTTGACGACCCTGTTGTCCAGCGAAGACTCACTCCGTACCGTGGTCTCCAATGAACTGTCGGAGGTCGCGACGAAGTATGGGACACCTCGCCGAACCACACTTCTGGACGGAGATGACGTACCGGTCGTCGGCGCGATCGCCAGTCAAGGGCTTGAGGTCGAAGACACGCCCTGCACCGTGATTTTGACGGCAACCGGCAAACTCGTGCGCACCACCGAGACCGCAGAATTTGCTCCGGCGGCAAAGCGAGTCAAACACGATGTCGTCCGAGCGGCTGTCCGCAGTTCGACTCGTGGCGAACTCGGTGCGGTCAGCAGTCGCGGACGACTGATTCGATTCTCGCCCGTCGCCTTGCCCTCTTCCTCCGGGACTGTCGGATTTGCGAGCGGATCCGTCGCCACCGACTACATCCTCGGATTGGCGCCGGGAGAACGAGTCGTGACGATTGTCGAGATCTCGACGGTACCACTGGCACTGGGAACCCGCAGTGGAACGGTCAAACGAGTCGATCCCTCAACCTTTCCCTCTCGGGCAGATTTCGCCATCATCAACCTTGATGCACGCGACGAGGTCGTGAATGCTGATTTGGCGCCAGACGGACACGAACTCGTGTTCGTCACACGCCAGACTCAACTGCTGCACTTCCCTGCGATGAGCGTTCGTCCACAGGGTGTCGGCGCGGCGGGAGTCGCCGGAATCAAGCTGGCCGATGGCGACACCGTCGTGTGCTTTGCCAGTGTCGCCCCGTCCGCGGAAGTCCGCGTTGTCACCGTGACCGCCGCGGGTGCCACACTCACCGGCGCTGACCCGGGGCGGGCCAAGTCAACCCCTCTGGCCGATTTCCCCGCAAAGGGACGGGCAACCGGTGGCGTCCGAGCACACACGTTACTCAAAGGCGAAATCGGATTGTCTCTCGCATTTGTCGGGTCCGAACCGCGTGGGTGCGCGACGGATGGCACCGCGCGCGACCTGCCACACGAGTTGGGAAAGCGAGATGGGACGGGCGCCCCACTGCCGGACGTCGTGTCTATCCTGGGAACACGGCTGCGCTAGACGTCGATTCGGTCTCGGTCGAGCGCTCCGTCGATAATGAACTCTCGCCTCGGTGCAACTTCGTTTCCCATCAACAGCTCGAACATCGCTGTCGACTTTTCGGCGTCCTCAATTCGCACCCGACGCAGCGTGCGGTGTTCCAGACTCATCGTCGTGTCCGCGAGTTGGTCCGCGTCCATTTCCCCCAGACCCTTGTAACGCTGGATGGGTTCCTGCCACTTCCGATTCGCCTTGCGCAACCCGTCGAGCTGCGCGTGCAGTTCCGCTTCGGAATACGTATAGATGACCTCGTTGGGTTTTGAACCCTGGTTGATCGCGACGATTCGGTGAAGCGGCGGCACCGCCGCATAGACACGACCGGCGTCCACAAGCGGACGCATGTACTTGAAAAACAAGGTGAGGAGAAGCGTCCGAATGTGCGCACCGTCAACGTCCGCATCGCTCATGATGATGACCTTGCCGTAGCGCGCCTGGCTCAGGTCGAAGGTTCGGCCGCTGCCCGCTCCGATCACCTGCAAAATCGAGGCACACTCGGTGTTCGACAACATGTCCGACACGGACGCTTTTTGGACGTTCAGGATCTTGCCCCG
>JANRET010000094.1:2023-3799 GCA_030725885.1 Microbacteriaceae bacterium
GGGAAGCAGAGCCTGAAACTCGGAATCACGGGCCAGTTTGGCCGTGCCGAGCGCAGAGTCACCCTCGACGATGAACAGTTCGCTTCGTTCGAAATCGTCCGAACGGCAATCGACGAGTTTGGCGGGAAGTGTCGACGACTCGAGCGCGTTCTTTCGACGTTGCGTTTCCTTGTGGGCGCGTGCCGAGATCCGGCTCTTCATTTCGGACACGATCTTTTCGAGGACGAGTGCCGTCTGGGCTTTATCGTCACGCTTGGTCGATTGGAACTTGGCCTCGAGCGCCGCCAACACCACGTTCGACACGACTTGTCGAACCGCGGGAGTGCCTAAAATCTCTTTGGTTTGCCCCTCGAACTGAGGCTCTGCAACGCGCACCGTGACGACACTGGTCAGGCCGGTGAGGATGTCGTCCTTTTCCAACTTGTCGTTTCCGGCTTTGAGTCGACGAGAATTCTTGTCGACCTCGGCCCGCAGGACTTTGACAATTGCCTGCTCGAAACCCGCGACGTGGGTCCCGCCCTTGGGCGTCGCAATGATATTGACGAACGATTTGTGAACGGATTCATATCCGTCACCCCAGCGCAGCGCGATGTCGACATGGCAGGAACGCTCGACGTCGGTCGAGACCATGTGCCCCGCCTCGTCGAGCACCGGAACCGTTTCCGTGTAAGTGCCCTCCCCCGTCAAACGCCACACCGAGGTCAGTGCGGCGTCCGGGGCGAGAAACTCGGTGAATTCCGTGATTCCCCCCGCGAACGAGAAGGCGTGCTTCTCGGGTGAATCTGACCGTTCGTCCGACACTTCGAGGGAGAGCCCCGGAACGAGGAACGCTGTCTGGCGCGCTCGGGCAAGAAGAGACTCAATTTCGATGAGGGTGGACGTCCCGAAAATTTCGGGGTCTGGCCACCACCGCACTCGGGTTCCGGTGACGCCCTTCGCGATCTTTCCGACCACGCGCAATTCCGAGTTTTCGATGTACGGGGTGAATGCGGCTTGTGGATTCATCCCGGCGGAGTCGTCGAAGATACCGGGTTCGCCGCGGTGAAAGGACATCGTGTATGTTGAGCCGCCACGGTCGACGAATACATCGAGCCGTTCACTCAGTGCGTTGACCACCGATGCGCCCACGCCATGCAGACCGCCCGACGCGGTGTATGAGCCAGAACCAAACTTGCCACCGGCGTGCAACTTGGTGAAGACCACCTCGACACCGGAGAGGCCCGTCCGCGGTTCGATGTCCACGGGGATTCCTCGACCCGTGTCGTGTACCTCGACGCTCCCGTCCGAATGGAGGGTGACCCCAATCGACGCACCGTGCCCGGCGAGGGCTTCGTCCACCGAGTTATCGATAACCTCCCAAAGGCAATGCATCAAGCCGCGTTCGTCGGTGGATCCGATGTACATCCCGGGGCGCTTTCGAACCGCCTCGAGTCCTTCGAGGACACTGAGATGGCGGGCAGAATATTCGGTCGACACGGCACAGACTTTCGTTACGGGGGCACACACCACATTAGGCGAGCACCCGCGACCCGAACGGCAGGCTCTCCGTCGCTGTGGAAGGTTTTACGCCGTTGGCGAAACAAGCGCGGAAGCGACGGTTAATGTCCTCGGGGCATGGTGGAATAGAGACACCGAAAGGACGTACATGACTTCTCCGAACTCACCCACTGACATCACCGCAACACCCCAGCTCAGCGGTCTCGACCGATGTGACTCATGCGGCGCTCAGGCTTACGTTCGAGTACGTCTTCAGTCCGGTGAACTCTTCTTCTGCGG
>JANRET010000095.1 GCA_030725885.1 Microbacteriaceae bacterium
CAACACCACGGTGATTCCCGGCCTTTACGCCGCCGGAGAGTGCGCGTGTGTCTCGGTTCACGGCTCGAACCGCCTCGGAACCAACTCGCTGCTCGACATCAACGTGTTCGGTAAACGAGCGGGCCGTAACGCCGCCGCGTACGCCAACAAGACCAAGCGCCCTGCGATGCCGAAGGCGTCGGAATCGTTCGTGCTCGGTCTCATCGAACAGATGCGCACCGCGGACGGAACCGAGAACGTCGCCACGATTCGTAAAGAACTGCAACTCGAAATGGACCGAAACGCCCAGGTGTTCCGAACCGAAGAATCGCTCGAGCACGCGCAAACCGTCATCGAAGCGCTGCGCAAGCGTTATCTCAAGGTCGGAATTCACGACCGTGGACAGCGGTTCAACACCGACCTACTCGAAGCCATTGAACTGGGCTTCCTGCTCGACCTCGCCGAGGTTGTCGTCGTATCCGCCCGAAACCGCAAGGAAAGTCGCGGTGGACACATGCGCGACGATTACCCCGATCGCGACGACAAGAAATACATGAAGCACACGATGGCATACAAGAAGGGCGAGAAAATCACAATCGATTGGAAGCCCGTCGTCATCACGAACTATCCGCCCATGGAGAGGAAATACTGATGCCCGAACTCGGCGTCGTGGACTCATTTACCGTCACCTTTATCGTTCGGCGGTTCAACCCCGAAACGGACCAGGAAGCGTACTGGGAGAACTTCGAGGTCGACCTTTATTCGACCGACCGCGTGCTCGATGGGCTGCACAAGATCAAGTGGGAACAGGACGGCTCGCTGTCATTCCGTCGCTCGTGTGCCCATGGGATTTGTGGCTCGGACGCCATGCGTATCAACGGCCGGAACCGTCTCGCCTGTAAGACCTTGATCAAGGATCTCGATATTTCAAAGCCCGTCTACGTGGAGGCGATCAAGGGTTTGCCGCTCGAAAAAGACCTCATCGTTGACATGGAACCGTTCTTTGCGGCGTACCGTGAGGTCCAACCATTCCTTCAGTCGACGTCCAAACCCGAGAAGGAAAACCTTCAGTCGCCCGAAGAACGTGCTCGATTTGACGACACCACCAAGTGCATCCTGTGCGCCGCGTGTACGACGTCCTGCCCGGTGTTTTGGACGGACGGACAGTACTTTGGCCCAGCCGCGATTGTGGCGGCTCACCGTTTCATCTTTGACTCGCGTGACGAAGCGGCCCAGGTCCGCCTGGACATCCTCAACTCGAAAGAAGGTGTCTGGCGTTGCCGCACCACCTTCAACTGTTCCGAGGCGTGTCCGCGCGGCATCGAGGTCACCCGAGCGATTTCGGAAGTGAAACAGGCCACGATCACGGGACTTCGTCGCTAGCGTCGGCCACGAGCGACCCAGTGGTTGTGACACGAATCGTTATGAGCGCGGTGTCGTCATGAAGATTTTGTGTGTCACTTCCTGTTTCAGCGGGATTGTGTCGACGTACCTGGCGGCCGAAGCGCTTCACCTAGCCGGCGAACAACTCGGTCACGAGATTCTCATCGAAACTCAAGGGTCAGCAGGATCCCCACCGTTCCGTGATACTGATATCGAACAGGCCGATGGCGTTATTTTTGCCGTCGATGTTGCCGTCGTTGGTCGCGAACGATTCACCGGTAAGCCTTACCTCGAGGGGGAACTCGCCCCGGCTATTCGCACGCCGCGCGACCTGATTAACCAATTGGTTGCGCACATCACCGATGAAACCGCGGATCTCGTGATGGGTGAATCGACGGCAACAGAAACCACGGCGGTTGCTGCCGTCGATTCGTCGTCGGAGAGCGGCTTCTTGGCGAAACTGTTTGGACGGGGACGGCGCTAACGTACGTTTCACGGCCGAGGCACGACCCTAGGATTGGGACATGGTCACTCGCATCGCTTCCGTCAACGTGAACGGCATCCGCGCCGCCTATCGCAAGGGTATGGGGGAATGGCTCGCCGGTCGCGACGTGGACATCCTAGGAATCCAAGAGGTTCGCGCCGAGCGTTCCGACATCGACGCCCTCGTCGATTCATCGTGGCACGTCGTCAATGACGAAGCCACGGCTAAAGGTCGTGCTGGAGTCGCCATCCTCTCGCGAAACGCGCCCACCGATGTCCGAACCGAGTTTGGTTCGGCGGACTTTGACAGCGCTGGTCGTTGGATTGAAGCCGATTTTATTGTGGGAGGTTCAACAGTCACCGTCGTCTCGTGTTATGTCCATTCGGGCGAGGTCGACACTCCCAAACAGGTCGAAAAGTATCGATTCCTCGACGCGATGGAATCGAGACTGGGAGAACTCGCGCGAAACGGGGCTTTGGCGCTCGTCATCGGTGACCTCAACGTCGGGCACCGCACGCTCGACATCAAGAATTGGAAAGGCAACACGAAAAAGGCGGGGTTCCTGCCGACGGAACGTGCGTATTTCGACCGATTCGTCGGGAACGAAGAGGACCCGGCCTACAACGCGGGAGCGGGCCTCGGTTGGGTTGATCTGGGACGCCGTTTTGCCGGCGAAGTGCCCGGCCCCTATACGTGGTGGAGCCAACGCGGACAAGCGTTTGACACCGACACCGGGTGGCGGATTGATTACCACCTTGCGACAGCGGCTCTCGCCTCGACTGCGGTCTCGTATGCGATTGACAAAGCCGATGCGTGGGATACTCGCTGGAGCGACCACGCCCCCGTGGTGATCGACTACGAGATTTAAGGACGAACATGACCGGACCACGCCTGTTTTCGGGAATGCAGCCCAGCGCCGATTCGTTGCACCTCGGTAATTACGCCGGTGCGCTGATGCAGTGGCGCGATATGCAGTCGACTCACGACGCCGTGTTCTGTGTCGTCGATCTTCACGCGATCACGGTTCCGCAGGACCCAGCGAAGCTCCGCGAGAACACACGGCGCACCGCGGCACAGTACATTGCCGCCGGCATCGATCCCGAACACTCAACACTGTTTGTCCAGTCGCACGTTCCCGCACACACGCAACTCGCGTGGGTGTTCAACACCATTACGGGATTCGGCGAAGCATCGCGCATGACACAGTTCAAAGACAAATCCGCAAAACAGGGTGCCGAGTCCGCGAGCGTTGGGCTGTTCACCTACCCGATTCTGCAGGCGGCGGACATCCTGCTTTACGACGCCACCATTGTCCCGGTGGGCGAAGACCAACGCCAGCACATCGAACTGACCCGTGACATCGCGGCGCGATTCAACTCGCGGTTTGGGGACACCCTGATTGTTCCCGAGGTTCGCATTCTGAAAGAGTCGGCCAAAGTTTTCGACCTCCAGAACCCCGAATCAAAGATGTCCAAGTCGGGCGAATCACCCCAGGGGATTGTCTGGTTGCTGGACGAGCCATCGGTGGTCGCAAAGAAAATCAAGTCCGCCGTGACCGACACCGATCGCGACATTCGGTTTGACCCCGCGACGAAAGCCGGTGTGTCCAACCTGCTCGGAATTCTGTCGCTGCTCGGCGGCACCTCACTCGCCCAATTGGAAACGGAATTTTCGGGTAAGGGATACGGCGACCTCAAAGGGGCCGTGGCCGACGCGGTGGTGGCCGAGTTTGAGCCGATTCGGTCCCGGACTCTCGAGCTGTTGTCCGACCCCGCCGAACTCGACCGGATGCTCGCGGTGAACGCCGACCGGGCAAACCAGATCGCCGAGACCACACTGGCCCGCGTGTAC
>JANRET010000096.1 GCA_030725885.1 Microbacteriaceae bacterium
AGTCGAAGACGAGCGCTTTGCGACCTATCACCTGTCGTGGCTTTACTCATCGAAATTCCCTCCTTTTTCTGTCTTTAAATCTAGCGTTGATGGAGGTTGTGAAGTACGGGGGTCGGAGCCTTGAAACAATTGGTAAATGCTATATTGGCAGTTATCCAATTGGGATTGCGCCAAAATGATTCCCTTCGAAAGGACATCTTGCCAATGATTCGACAACTCACCGTTGCTGCGATTACTGCTGGACTCGTTCTGGCTCCCGTCACCGCCGCGTCGGCAATAACTCTCGATCTTGCGGGAAACTTTCCGGTCTTTGAGAACCCGGGCGATGTTGATCGCGGAGTGGACGCGGAGGTCGGTGACTTCCTCGATTACGAGGATGTTGTGACGGTGGGTGGGGTGACGGTGGACGCTCAGATTACGGTGCTCACGGTTGACGGGCTCATTGGCGTGATTGACAGCGCATACGACAACTCCGAAGACCCATCGTGGCCTCAAATCTTCTCGCAGATGCGATTTCAAGAGCAAGCAAACGGTGGCGGAAAAGTTCGGTATCGCATTGACTTTACGGATCATGCAACGGGTGACCCTGTGACTTTGAGCGGACTTCAGTTGACAATCCTCGACGTTGATGAGACCCAATACATCCAAGCAACTAACGTCTCGTCCTACCTCCTCTCGTCCACTCCGGCAACTGCGTTGTATGTCCGAACGCCCAACGATTTAGCAAGTATCCCAGAGGGAGAAATCCGTATTGGGTCACCGTCAATCGCGATCGAACCAGAAGACGAGGATTACTGGGCCTCCTTGTCTTTCGAGAACACCAGCTCGATTACCCTCGAACTGGGCCAGGGAAACTTTGATGATTTCGAATGGGCTTACTATTACCTAGATTTTCAATCGCCTACTTGGACCGTAGCGCCCACACAAACGGACACTCCGCCTCTGACGAGAAACGAAGAATTGGCTCCCACCGGGGCAACGGACGTTTCACTGTTGGCTGTCAGTGGAGCAATCGGTCTACTTGCAGTCGCTGCAACGTTGCGCCGCCAGCGTCGCTTTTCGCAGCAGGTGTAGCGCAACCGTCTATCTACGGATCAGACGGTTGGTTACCGGGCTCGGTGACAGCGCATCCCGATTTAGGCCAAAAGCGTCGTTAGTCGAATTCGAGAACCGCCATCGCCGCATTGTGTCCAGCGATTCCGCTGACGCCGCCGCCCCGCCTCGCGGTGGATCCGCACAAGAAGATGCGCGGCTCACGCGTGTCGACCCCCCAACGTTCGGCTGGCGTCGACAGCGGCGAGTCGTCCGGGACAAACGGCCAACTGAGCGGTGCATGGAAGATGTTTCCGCCCGGCAGCCCGAGAGCGTGTTCGAGATCGAGTGTTGTCTTGGTTTCGATGCAGGGTTTGCCGTTGGCGTCCACCACCAGCAAATCGCGGATGTCCTCCGACAGCACCGAATTGATTGAATCGATGACCGCGTCCTCGAACCTTTTACGCATCGCGTTGTTGTCCTCGTTGAGCAACAGCGAATGCGGCGTCTGGAGGGTGAAGACGGTGAGAGTCTGGGCGCCCGACTCGCGAAGAGTTTCGCCGAGGATGGTCGGGTCGGTAATCGAATGGCAATAAATCTCGCACGGCAGTGGGTTCGGGATTTCACCCCGCGTCGCCTGTTCGAACGCCGTCTGCAATTGTTCGAAACCTTCATTGATGTGGAGTGTTCCCCCGAACGCGGCGACCGGATCGGTGTCTGTTTTTAGTTTCGGCAACCGCTGAAGCAACATGTTGACTTTCGCCTGAGCGCCTTCGATGGTGTGGGCGGGGGACCGCCCGCGGAGTGATTCGAGAACGGGTCGGGCAACATTGGCGAGCACGAATCGTGCGGACACCGATTGGGTTTCGCCGTCGTGGCGGTAGGTAACGGTTCGAACAGGACTTTCCGTTGCGGTGCCACAGTCTAAATCGCTGATGGACAGCACCTCGCAACCCGGTTTCAGTTCGGCACCGAACTCCAAGGCGCGCGCCGCCATTGACCGTGTCACTGCCCCCATCCCGCCAACGGGGATGTTCCACTCGCCGGTCTCGTTTCCAATCACGTGGTACAGAAAGCACTTGTTGGCGTCGAGCGCTGCGTCGTGGTTAGAGGCGAATGTCCCGATGAGCGCGTCCGTCATTACCGCACCCCGCACCAGGTCAGATTCAAACGAATCGGCAATTGTTTCCCCGATGGGTTGTGTAAAGAATTCGTTCCACAGTTCGGGGCCAAGTAATCGCCGGACTTCTGATTCGGTTTTCAATGGTTCCAGAACCGTGGGGAACAACAGTTGCGCGATGTTTGCCGTTTTCGCATAAAACGCGTTCCACGCATCGAAATCGCCAGCCACCCCGATTGATTCGAACGACCGTGCAGTCGCCTCTGCGTCGATTTCGTCGACGAGCAACCCGGCCTTGCCGTCCGGTGCGGGGGTGAAAGACCCGTAACGTCGTGGGGCTGTCTCGACATCGAGACCAAGATCATCGACGATGCGTTTCGGAAGAAGGCTGACGAGGTAGGAGTATCTCGACAGTCTGGCATCGACGCCATCGAATGCCTGTGCGGAAATCGCAGCGCCTCCGAGCACGTCGTGCTGCTCGAGCACAACCACCGATTTTCCGGCTTTGGCCAAATACGCCGCCGCGACAAGACCGTTATGCCCGCCGCCGACGATGGCAACGTCGACATTGGAAAGGTGCATAGTTCGGACCTAGACGAGGCGGCGGACAGCGGCCGCGAACTTTTCGACGTCGTCCTCCGTGGTGTCCCACGCGCACATCCAGCGAACTTCGCCAGTGGCGGGGTTCCAGTCGTAGAATCGGAATTCTTTGCGGAGCTCATCCGCAACGCCCGGGGGCAGTGTCGCGAAGACGCCATTGGCCTGAGTGGGCTGGGTGAAGTCGACGCCCGGCACTCCGTCAAGGGACGCGCGCAAGCGCGTGGCCATTGCGTTCGCGTGGGACGCCGAGCGCAACCACAGGTCACCTTCGAGAAGGGCGATCAGTTGCGCTGAAACGAACCTCATTTTGGACGCGAGTTGCATGTTCATCTTGCGCAGGTAAATCAACCCTTGCACGGCGTCGGGGTTCAAGACCACGATCGCTTCGGCGCCCATCAGCCCATTCTTGGTTCCACCGAAGCTCACGATGTCGACGCCGGCGTCCCGTGTAAACGCGCTGAACGGAACGCCCAGCGCGGCCGCCGCGTTCGAGATACGCGCACCATCGAGGTGCACGGTCATGCCTAGCGAGTGGGCGTGTTCGGTGATGGCCGAGACCTCGTCCGGGGTGTAAATGGTACCTAGTTCACTGGATTGGGTGATGGTGACCGCGAGAGCCTGAGCGCGGTGCTCGTCGCCATGTCCATGAGCCTGCTCGTCGATGAGTGCAGGAGTCAGCTTGCCTTGGAATGCCGGCACAGTCAGCAACTTAAACCCGCCCACCGCTTCCGGCGCCGTCGACTCGTCGTTGTTCACGTGAGCGGTCGCGGTACAAATCACGCCACCCCAGCGCGGAATCATCGACTGCAGACTCAGAACGTTGGCGCCCGTGCCGTTGAAGACCGGGAACACTTCGATTCCGTCGCCGAAGTGTTTCGCCATAACAACTCCGAGCCGCTCGGAGTACTGGTCTTCGCCATAGGCAAGCTGGTGGCCACC
>JANRET010000097.1:0-1841 GCA_030725885.1 Microbacteriaceae bacterium
AGGGTATCGATAACGAGCCAGGTGTCCTCCGACACGATCACGTGGGTGCGTGCGCGGATGCGATCATTCGTTTCGATTTCTTTCTTGATGAAATCTGCGCGATTCTGGGTGGTGGTAAACACCACGAGCGTTGAGCCTTCAGCGCACGTCGCGGCCGCTTCGGCGTAGGGTTCGTCGATTAGCGTCCAGTCGGTACACGTGCCACCCGCCGCGATAAACCGTGCACGCAGGTCGTCGAGTTGGGCGGGCGTTGTCGCGGAACATCCGGACAACAGAAGTGCGCTGACGATTACCCCCACCACACCGCAACGAGCGTTCATCGCTCCATCCTAGAGAGCACGACATTCGGTACGCTCGTCACATGGCGAAGTTGTATTTCCGATATGGCGCGATGAATAGCGGCAAGAGCACGGCGCTTTTGCAAGCCGCCTACAACTACGCCGAGCGCGGACAGCAGGTTCTCATCGCGAAACCGCGAACCGACACGAAAGGTGAATCGTCGATCGTGTCACGGCTGGGGGTCGAGCGACCCGTGAACTTTGTCGTGGGTCCGCACGACGACGTGCGGACGATATTTGACGCTTACCGCTCGCAGACTCAAGCCACGTCGGGTCAAGACGTCGCGTGTCTGTTGATCGATGAAGCTCAATTTCTCTCGGTCGACCAGGTCGATGACCTGTTGCGTATCGCCATCCTCGACGATATTCCTGTACTCGCTTACGGAATCCGCACCGATTTTCAGACCATCGCCTTCCCCGGATCACGCCGGCTCCTGGAAATCGCCCACGCCGTCGAGGAACTCAAGACCATTTGTCGTTGTGGGCGAAAGGCGATGTTCAACGCCCGCCTCGTCAACGGTGCGTTCATCTTTGACGGTGATCAGGTCGCCATAGACGGCGACGACGTGACCTACGAGTCTCTGTGCGGCGCGTGTTACCTGCGCGAATCCAACGGAATGCTCGCGCACGGGTTCAATGCGCCGCAGGCCTTCACTCCGACACTCGCGCCGGACGCCGACTTCTCTTAGGCGTCGACGGGCGTCAACAACTGTGTTTCGGCCAGTTCCCGGTAGAGCGGGACGGTTTTGAGAAGTTGTTTGTGAGTACCGACTCCGAGGACTACACCCTTGCGCAGGACGACGATCTGGTCGCTGTCGATAACGGTCGACAGGCGGTGTGCAATCACAATGAGGGTGCGCTGTGCGGAAACGCGGTCGATGGCGTCGTTCATGAGCTGTTCGTTGAGTCCGTCGAGACTTGACGTCGACTCGTCCAGCAAAAGGATAGGAGTCGCCGCGAGAAGCGCCCGCGCGATTGCAAGACGTTGGCGCTCGCCACCCGACAAGAGGACACCACCCTCGCCGACGGGGGAGTGTATCCCCCGTTCGTCACGTTCCACGATGTTGGACAGGTTGACCTCGGCGAGAACCGAAAGACATTCCTCGTCCGTTGCGTTGGGTGCGCCGAGGATGAGGTTGTCGCGAATCGAACCCGCGAGGACCGGCGCGTCCTGCTCGACGTAGCCGATCGCACCGCGAAGTTCTGCCCGGTCCAGCGAACGAATGTCATGACCACCCAGTCGAATCGAACCCGATTGCGGGTCGTAAAAGCGCTCGATCAGCGACAGTACGGTGGACTTGCCCGAGCCGCTGGGTCCGACCAGAGCGATGCGTGTGCCCGTTTTCACGGTGAACGAAACGGTGTCCAAAATTGGCGTTTCCGGGTCGTACGCAAATGACACAGCGTCGAACTCGATTGCGACATCGCCGAGGTCTCCACCCAATTTTTCCGTGATCGCGTCATTTTCGGTCTCGCTCGGAAGGTCGATGATTTCCTGGATAC
>JANRET010000097.1:1851-2464 GCA_030725885.1 Microbacteriaceae bacterium
ACGCCCGAGGGCTCCGAGAGCCTGCATCACCGACGTGAACGCCCCGATCGCTTGGCCGAGAGGCATGATCATGATGAAAAGGAAAAGAATGAACGACACGAGTTGGGCGACCTCAATGGTGCCGGTCGCGACGCGGAATCCACCGACTCCGAGAACGACGAGGAACGACACCTGCATAGCGATGCTCGAGATGGGGACGACGAACGCCGAGATGCGTGCAACGTCGAGGCCGGCTCGCCACGCTCCGCGAGCATCCTCGTCGACGGTGTCGATTTCGCGCTGGACTGCGTTGGCGGCGCGTACCGTGCGAACCGCCGAGATGGCGCGTTCGACCGACGCGGTCAGGTCGCCGACGCGGTCCTGAGCGATGCGCGAATAGACGCGAATTCGGCGCGACAACACGATGACAATGATGATGGACGAGACCACGACAGTGAAAGTCAGTCCGAACAGCACGGCGTCGATGATGAGCATCGCGATGATGGCTCCGACAAACGTCACCGAGCCACCGATCGCTTCGACGAGTCCCTGGGTCAGAACCGCCCGCAACATGGTTGAGTCGGCGCCGACGCGGGAAACGAGATCGCCGGTCCGTCGCGCATCGAACTGACTG
>JANRET010000097.1:2485-3657 GCA_030725885.1 Microbacteriaceae bacterium
ATGGGGAGGTTGAGCAAACGGGAAACGAGGTGTCGCCGCGAGGACAGAACGACGCTCTCGCCGGTGCGCTGCAACAGATAATGCCGGACGCTCGACAGCAGCGCCCCACCGACGACGAGGGCGATGAGGGCGGGGACTAGCCACCCGAGCTCCGCGCCCGATTGGACAGTAGAAATCACCTGGGCGACAAGGAGCGGCTGGCCGAGAGACGCGCCGGCGCCGAGAAGGCTCAGAACGACGACTACCGCGAGAATCTTCTTGTGCTCGAGCAAGTAGGGAACCAGTTGTGAGAACGTGGCCTTGGGTCCAGTGGACTCGGCGGGACCGCCACCACGGCGAAATCCGCCAAAACGAGGAGATGACATGGGAATCCTTTGCAGTGCGACACCAACAGCAGTCGCGGAGCGAGGCGCGTCGGGATGACGTTACCTCTACTGACTAGACTATGTCTTTGTGTCTGAACCCGTAATTCGCGCCGTCAATATCGTCAAAAAGTATGACGATTTTGTCGCAGTGAACGGCATCTCGTTCGAGGTGGCGAGGGGTGAATCTTTCGGGCTTTTAGGCCCGAATGGCGCGGGTAAGTCAACGACAATGAAGATGATTGCGGCGGTGTCGACGCGAACGTCCGGCGAACTCTCGGTGCTCGGTCTCGACCCGAACACGGATGGACCCGCTATCCGGTCGCAGCTCGGTGTGGTCCCCCAGGAGGACAACCTCGATCAGGAACTTCGGGTTCGCGAGAATTTGATCACGTACGGACGTTTTTTCGGGATGTCGCACGCCGAGGTCGGAAAACGCGCGGATGAACTTCTGGAGTTCGCCCAATTGTCGGACCGCGCCAAGGCGAAGGTCGAACCCTTGTCCGGGGGCATGAAGCGTCGGTTGACAATCGCACGATCGTTGATGAACGACCCGCAGATGTTGCTTCTCGATGAGCCGACGACCGGTCTGGACCCACAGGCTCGACACATTTTGTGGGACCGCCTGTTCCGCCTCAAAGAAAACGGCACGACCCTGGTGTTGACGACTCACTATATGGACGAAGCCGAGCAGCTCAGCGATCGCCTCATCGTGGTGGACAAGGGCGAAATTATGGCCGAGGGCTCGCCGGCACATCTGATTCGCACCTATTCCACCCGCGAGGTGCTCGAGGTTCGATACGGCTCCGA
>JANRET010000098.1 GCA_030725885.1 Microbacteriaceae bacterium
CGCCCACTGAGCGCCTAGGCTCCATGCCATGAGTGCAACACAGCGACTTGCCGAACTGGGCATTGCGATCCCCGAGGTGGCGAAACCCGTCGCGTCGTACCTGCCCGCGACGACCACGGGGAACCTCGTGTTCACCGCCGGCCAGTTGCCTTTTGTCAACGGGGTCTTGCCGGCGACAGGCAAGGTCGGGTCCGCGGTCTCGGCCGACAATGCACAGGGGTTCGCCCGCACCGCGGTGTTGAACGCACTCGCGGCCATTGAGACAGCGATTGGGTCCGTCGATCGCATTACACGCATCGTGAAACTTGTCGTGTTCGTCGCGTCCGAACCCGACTTCACGGGACAACCTGGGGTTGCGAATGGCGCGAGTGATGTTTTGGTTGAAATTTTTGGAGACGCCGGACGACACGCTCGCAGTGCTGTCGGAGTTGCGGTGTTGCCGCTTGACGCCCCGGTCGAACTCGAACTCGTCGTCGAATACGTCTAAAAACCCAGAACGGGTTTCTCCACAGCCGGCCAACAGAGAAGGTTCTGCGCCGACTAGACGGTCGCCCTGGTGGATCACGGCGCGAGGCGTGACGATGCGAGAGTGAGCCCAACACTTCACTCTGCCCTCGGCGCCCTCGGCGCGGTCGTCGACTCGGACGTGCGGGACGTGTGCGTCGATGGCAACGGAGTGGTGTGGGTTCGCCGTTCGGCAGGGTTTGACGATTCCGGCATTCGGCTTGAACCGCGCGAAGCACGGAGGATTGGCGTGGGTCTCGTCGAATTGACGGGAGGCCGAGTCGACGACGCTAAACCAACCGGGGACTCGGCGCTCGCCGGCAACATCCGCGCGCACGTGGTGCTACCACCTATCTCACGTGGTTCGGCACTGATTTCGTTGCGATTCCCGCGGCTCGTACCTCTGCGTGAGTCGGATTTCACCGTGGAGAATAACGCCCTGTGGGACTCGCTCGGCGGTCATTCGATACTCGTTGCGGGTGCAACGGGAAGTGGCAAAACCACGGTCACCGAGATGCTGCTCGCTAGGGTTCCGCCGAACGAACGTGTCGTGGTGATTGAAGACATCCCCGAATTGTCTGTTCGTCACCCGCACGCTGTGTCCATGACCACCCGTCCGCCGAACGCCGAAGGCGCGGGAACAGTGTCGATGAGTGAACTTGTACGCGAGGCACTGCGCATGAGCCCCGATCGTATTGTCGTCGGCGAGGTACGTGGTGAGGAAATCATCGACCTCCTTCTAGCGTTGACATCGGGACACCGCGGGCTGTCGACCATTCACGCGAGATCTCTCGACGAGGTTCCCGACCGGCTGATCGCGCTGGGAATGATGGCGGGGGTCGACCCGACCACCATCGCGCGGCTCGTCGCCGTCGCTTTTTCGCACGTGGTGTTGTGCGAACGAAACGATGACGGTCACCGATTACGGCTCGGCCGATTCCGGCGCACGGGGGACGACGTCGTGGTCGAGTGGTGAACGCGCAGGATCTTCGTCAACTCGCCGTTGGGTTGCAATCGGGAGTTGCTGTTCCCATTGATGCATCACATCACCCGATGATTTCGGACATCATCGAACTCGCGCGTGAAACCGGGGCGCCACAGTCGCGACTGTTGTTGCTCGTGGCGGATGCGCTCGACGAGAACGAGGGGCTTCGGCGCGAGGCGACGATCGCCGCGACAGCAGCCCGCCACTCCGCCATCGTGTTGGCGGCGCTGCCGATTGTCACCGCGTTGGCATCGGCACTGTTCGGCGTTGACGCAATCGGGTTCCTCGTCACCCAACCCGCCGGCTGGGTGTGTTTGTTCCTGGGGGTCGGTGCAACGCTCGCGGGGTGGCGGTGGATGGCGGCCATGCGAAACCGCGTCACCGTGCCCGCTCTCGAGACCGGGATTCTCGTCGATTGCGTCGCAGAGGTTCTAAGTGTCACCGGACTGACGCCCGATGCGACCGAGCTCGTCGCGCGGTGTGCGCAGAGTTGGACAGTCGCCTCCGAATGGGACGATGTGTGCAGTATCCGGGACGTGGGGCGAAACACGGGGATACCCGTCTCGAACCTTTTGCGTAATCACGCCACCGAATTGCGCCGTGCGGCGCGTTTCGACGTTCGCCGTCACATCGAAGAATTGCCCGGAAAACTCTTGCTGCCACTCGGTTTGTGTCTGTTTCCCGCATTCATCACTCTCACGGTCATTCCGGCCGTCGCGAGTATGGCCCAGGGTTTTTTCCGACCCACCGGCTGATTGTTCGTGCCGAGCGCAGTGGAGTCAGTTCACCTGATCGTCGATCACGCGGACAACCGAGGTGTCCAAGAGTGTGGTCGTGTCTCCAATTTCTCGACCCTCGGCGATATCGCGCAACAGTCGTCGCATGATTTTTCCCGATCGAGTCTTGGGAAGGTCTTCGACCAAATAGATGTCCCTCGGTCGAGCAATTGCCCCAATTTCCTTGACCACATGCGCCTTGAGTTCGCGAATAGCGTCCTCGGAGTTTGTGGATGATTGTGCCTGGCGCGTGAGGACCACGAATGCGACGACGGCCTGACCGGTGACGTCGTCCTCGGCGCCGACAACAGCCGATTCGGCGACCGCGTGGTTGGACACCAGTGCCGATTCGATTTCCATGGTCGACAGGCGATGCCCGGACACGTTCATGACGTCATCGACGCGCCCGAGCAGCCACACGTCGTTGTCGGCGTCACGGTGAGCGCCGTCGCCCGCGAAGTACTTACCGGGGAACGTCGACCAGTAGGTGTCGGCGAAGCGCGCGGGGTCTTTCCAGATTCCGCGCAGCATCGACGGCCACGGTTCCGTGACGACGAGCAATCCGCCCGCATCTGAGCCGACTGAGACTCCGTTATCGTCGAGCACGTCGACCGAAATCCCGGGAATGGGAACTTGCGCACTGCCGGGTTTTGTTGCCGTGATTCCGGGCAGAGCGGAAATCATGATGGCGCCCGTTTCGGTCTGCCACCACGTGTCGACGATGGGGCAGTTGTTTCCGCCGATCACTTCGCGGTACCACATCCACGCTTCGGGATTGATGGGTTCACCAACCGAACCCAAGACTCGCAGCGACGATAGGTCGCGGGCGTCCGGGATTTCACGTCCGGCTTTCATAAATGAGCGAATTGCCGTCGGGGCCGTGTAAAAAATCGACACGCGGTACTTTTCGATGATGTCCCACCAACGACCCGGTTGCGGGAAGTCGGGAGTGCCCTCGTAAATCACCTGTGTCGCCGCATTGGCGAGGGGTCCGTACACGACATACGAATGGCCGGTGATCCAGCCGATATCGGCGGTGCACCAGTAAACGTCCGACTCGGGATGTAAGTCGAACACGTTCCGGTGAGTGAACGCAGTTTGAGTCAAATAGCCGCCGCTCGTGTGGAGTATTCCTTTCGGCTTTCCCGTCGTTCCCGAGGTATACAGGATGAATAGCGGGGTTTCCGCGGGAAAAGCGCGGGCCACGTGGTCATCCGACATCAACGCTATCTCGTCGTGCCACCAGAGGTCACGCCCCTCTACCCAGGAAACAGCGTTCCCGCCACGTTTCACGACGAGTACCTTTTCGACGGTCGGTGTTGACGCGACCGCCTCGTCAACCGCGTCCTTCAGGTTGAAAACTGTGCCCTCTCG
>JANRET010000099.1:0-9027 GCA_030725885.1 Microbacteriaceae bacterium
GCCACGATGCGCGTGCGTTCCGTCAGAACGGAGGCGATCGCATCGGCAGTAAGTTCGCCGCCGTCGGTCACGGGTGCGACGCGGATTATCGCGCCGGTTTGCCGAGCGACTTCCTGCCAGGGGATGAGGTTCGCGTGGTGTTCCGCCTCGGTGACGACAATCTCGTCTCCTTCGCGGAGCGCGAATCGGGCGGGCGATCCAACCGCGGAAGCCAAGCGAATGGCCAGCGCGACAAGATTGAGCGATTCGGTCGCATTCGACGTGAAAATTAGTTGGTTTGGACGTGCCCCGACAAAGCCGGCAATCGTAGCGCGTGCATCGTCGTACGCTTCGGTGGCCTCTGCCGCGAGCGTGTGTGCCCCGCGATACACCGCCGAAGTATGGCGGAGCGCAAATTCAGACTCGATGTCGACTGCAACGCGGGGACGAAGGCTCGTCGCCGCGGTATCGAGGTACACCAGCGGGTGGCCGTTGACGGTTTCCGAGAGCTCGGGGAACTCCGCTCGAATGGCGGCGCTCTGTTCCGCGGTGAACTGGCTCACATTCGCTCCGGTGCACTCACGCCGAGAAGTCCGAGCCCGTTTCGCAATACCTGGCCCGACGCGTCATTGAGCCACAATCGCGTGCGGTGAGCGTCACTGACGTCGTCATCCCCGATGGGTGTGACCCGACAGTTGTCGTACCAGCGATGGTAGAACGCGGCCAGTTCCTCAAGGTAGCGGGCGACGCGGTGCGGTTCCCGCAGATTTGCCGCTTGCGCAACGACGCGCGGATAGTCGGCGAGAGCGGTTGTGAGGTCGGCTTCGGTCGGGTGGTCAAGGAACTCGGCGCGAAACACCGAACGATCAACGCCGGCCGTGGCGGCATTCCGAGCCACCGCACTGGTGCGCGCGTGGGCATATTGCACATAAAACACCGGGTTGTCGTTCGACTTTTTTTGCAACAGTTCGGGATCGAGCGACAGCGGTGAATCCGCGGGATACCGGGCGAGCGAGTAACGCAGGGCGTCCGTCCCGAGCCAGTCCCGCAGGTCGTCGAGTTCGATGATGTTGCCCGCGCGTTTCGACAACTTTGCACCGTTAATGCTCACGAGTTGCCCGATCAGGACCTCGATATCCTTCTCGGGGTCGTCACCAGCGGAACCCGCGAGCGCTTTGAGCCGGTGCACATAGCCGTGATGGTCCGCGCCAAGCAAATAAATGCGATGTGGGTAACCGCGATCGCCCTTGGACAAGTAATACGCGGCATCCGCAGAGAAGTACGTGAATACCCCGTTGCCGCGCCGAATCACCCGGTCCTTGTCGTCTCCGAAGTCGGTGGTTCGAACCCACACTGCATCGTCTTCGTCATAGACGTGTCCCTGGGCTCGAAGGCGGTCGATGGCCTTTTCGATGAGCGAGTCGGCGCCCCCCGCGTGGAGGTCGCGCTCGCTGAACCAGACATCGAACTCGACATTGAATCGGGACAGCGAGTCTTTGATCTCCTGCAGTTGCAGTTCATACCCGATGTCACGGGCGATCACGATGGCCTCGTCCCGCGGCAAATCGCCGAGGTCGGGTCGTCGCACGAGTGCCGTGCGACCGAGCACCTGAATGTATTCACCGGGATAACCGTTCTCGGGAGTCGGTTCACCCAATGCGGCCGCGAGGACAGATTCGCCGAAAACGTCCATTTGCGCGCCGGCATCGTTGATGTAGAACTCGTTAGCAACTCGGGCACCCGATGCGCGTAATACCCGGCCAATGGAATCTCCCAAACCTGCCCAGCGCGTATGCCCGATGTGCAAGGGTCCGGTAGGGTTCGCCGACACGAATTCGAGGTTGATGGATTGTCCTGCGAGTGTGTCGTTGTGACCGAAAGCGTCGCCCGCTGTCACTACCGAGCGGGCGATTTCGCCTGCGGCAGCGGCATCGAGAGTGATGTTGAGAAAACCGGGACCGGCGATGACAATCGACGTGATTCCCTCGATTGCGGACAGCGACGCGTGCAGTTCCTGCGCGACATCCCGCGGATTCATGCCGACGCGTTTCGCAACCTTCAGGGCGACGGACGTCGCCCAATCACCGTGGTCCGGGTTCTTGGGCCGCTCAAGCGCGACATCAGAGACAGCGATAGTCGCCGCTACCGTCTCATCGCGAGCGCCAATGACTACCCGTGTTGCCTCCGCGATAGCGGCACTCAGGGTGTCAGGGTTCATGACTCCATCTTAAGTCGCGGAACGAAGGCCTATTTGACGAGTACCCCCTACAGGATTCGAACCTGCGACCTTCTACGCCGGAGGTAGACGCTCTATCCACTGAGCTAAAGGGGCTTTCGCCTCTAGCGTACTACCGCGACGTGTGTCGCTCGAGAAATTCAAAAACCGCGCGATCGGCGACCCCGGGAAACGTTCCATGATGGACAGGCGTCAACACGTGCGAGTGCATCGCCGCACTGGTCCACGTGTTTCCCGACCATTTCGCCGTGAGCCGGTCGCTCGGCAGGACACAGCAGTTCGGGTCGGGGCAGGTCGACACCTTGCGCTCGGTGGTGTCTCGACCCCGGAACCACTTGGCGTCTTCAAACTTGAACCCCACTGTGATAGAGAACTCATCCGCGGTGGAGGTTCCAATCTGGGTGGACTCCCAGAAGGTTCCCTCCGGGGTGTCGGTGTATTGGTAGTACTCGGTCGTCCGACTGACGCGTTCGAGGGCGACTCGTGCGCTCCAATACCGACAGAGCCGCTGGCCCTCGACACTTCCCGTCACGTCGGTCGGAATCGGCAGTTCGTCGTTTTCGTAGGCCTTGTACACGGCGCCCTCGTTTCCGACCCGCAGAAAGTGGACGGGAATGTCCAGGTGGCTGGTCGCGAGGTTGGTAAAACGCATGGACGCTACTTCGTGGGTAACACCGAACGCATCGCGAAAGTCCTCCACGGCGATGTTGTGGTCGGCTTTGGCTTTGGCGAGGAACTCGACGGCTTGCCTCCGCGGCATAATCGCGGCCGCTGCGACATAGTTGATTTCCAGGCGTTGCCTCAAAAACTCAGAGTAACTGGACGGAATGTTGTGCTCGAGGATTCGGTGCGCAATCGCCTGGATTGCCATCGACCTCAGTCCATGCCCACCGGGAATCGACGCGGGCGGCAAATACACGTGCCCGTTGGCCCAGTCGGTGATGCTCCGCGCGGAATCCGGGAGGTCGTCCACATAAATGATGTCCAGCCCGAAACGTTTCGCCATCTGACTCATTTCGCGATGGGTGAGCGCGCCGGTCGAATGTCCGACCTGGTCCGAGAGGTCTTGGCCGATCTCTTCCAGATCCGGTCGGTAGTTGTCAATGTCCCGCATTGTTTGGCGCAACTCGGTGTTGGCTCTGCGCGCCTCTTCCGGTGTCGCGATGGCGGTGGTTTCGCGACGCACGAGTTCTCGGTGAAGTCCCAACAGTGCATCGAGAGTGTCGTCGCCGAGAGATTTGCCAATCCTCGTGACCGCGATTCCCAGTCGAGTGGCGAGCGGCGACCGTTGGAGTTGGTCGAGTTCGAGTTCTTTAGCACTTCGTTCGTCGGGAGCGCCAGGCTCAAGGAGTGTGGTGAGGCTGACCCCCAGCGCCTCCGCGATTGACGTGACGAGTCCGATTTTCGGCTCGCGTTTACCATTTTCGATTATTGACAACTGGCTACCCGACAACCCCACCCGATCACTCAGAGCGTCGAGCGTGAGATTGGCTCGGTTACGGTAATGGCGGATTCGTCGGCCCAGAGTTTGCGGGTTACCCATACGGAAAGAATAGATGCAAATTTATGAAAATCGCAAGAAATTAGTTTCTTTCACACGAAATAGTCAGCGTGTTGTCACAAATTGCGAGATTCTGAGACCATGAACTCGACATCGCCGAAAGCGACACCCTCGTCCTCGTCCGCTGCGCGTCTCGTCCCACCGACGACGCGCGAAGACCTTCGGGAGTGGGTAGACCAGATTGCCCGACTGACTACGCCCGACCAAATTCACTGGTGCGATGGTTCGATGACCGAACGCCAGGAACTGGTCGACGTATTGGTCGCCACCGAGACACTTATCCCGCTCGACGGAGAACTTCGTCCCAACTCGTTCCTCGCGCGCAGCGCCCCCGACGACGTCGCTCGCGTAGAGGGGCGGACGTTTATCTGTTCCGAATCCGAGAGCGATGCAGGCCCGACCAACAACTGGTGTGACCCGGCAGAGATGCGGTCGACTCTGACCGGCCTGTTTGCGGGCTCGATGCGCGGCCGGACCCTGTATGTTGTGCCGTTTCTTATGGGTCCTGTCGGTTCGCCCGTCACCCGCGTCGGCGTTGAAATAACGGACTCCCCCTACGTCGTCGTGTCTATGGGGACCATGACGCGGATGGGTCGCGTTGCTCTGGACATCATCGAAGGCGGAGCCGACTGGGTCCAAGCCGTCCACACCGTCGGTGCTCCGCTCGGAAAGGGCGAAGTGGATGTGCCGTGGCCGTGCAACCCAACAAAGTACATCAGCCACTTCCCCGAGACACGCGAGATTTGGTCGTACGGATCCGCTTATGGCGGAAATGCGCTTCTGGGCAAGAAGGCGTTCGCTCTGCGAATTGGATCGGTGATCGCACGAGACGAGGGGTGGCTCGCTGAGCACATGATGCTCGTGCGCGTCACGTCACCGGAAGGGCAGGTTGCTCACATCGCGGCGGCATTCCCCAGCGCGTGTGGAAAGACCAACTTCGCGATGATGCAGCCGACGCTGCCGGGTTGGCAGGTCGAAACCCTGGGCGACGACATCGCCTGGATGTGGATTGATGACAACGGCCTTTTGCGCGCACTCAATCCCGAAGCGGGGCTGTTCGGCGTTGCCCCCGGGACTAGCGACTCCACTAATCCCGTCGCCATCCAGACACTCTGGGGCAACACGGTGTTTACCAATGTCGCGTTGACGGACGACGGTGACGTGTGGTGGGAGGGGCTCACCAAGGAAAAGCCCGACCACCTAATTGATTGGACCGGTGCGGATTGGACCCCGGCAAGCAAATCCCCCGCCGCGCACCCCAACTCGCGTTTCACCGTGGCGATGGACCAGTGCACGACTGCCGCAAGCGAATGGTCCGACCCGCGCGGAGTCGTCGTCGACGCGATCGTATTCGGAGGGCGTCGCTCGGACACCATGCCTCTCGTCACGGAAGCGCGTTCATGGGCGCATGGGGTGTACCTCGGCGCCACGATGGCGTCCGAACGCACTGCAGCCGCCGAAGGTACTCTCGGCGAACTGCGCCGCGACCCCTTTGCGATGTCACCGTTCACCGGTTACAACGTCGGCGAACACTGGGCGCACTGGCTGTCCATCGGCGAGCGCCTCCGCGTCTCGGGACGCTTCCCACGGATTTTCCACGTGAACTGGTTCCGCCGCGGTGATGGTGGTGAGTTCCTCTGGCCGGGCTTCGGCGACAACGTTCGCGTCGTGAAGTGGATGATGGACCGAATCCGCGGCGACATTGGTGGAGTGGATACCCCGGTCGGGACGCTACCCCACCCGTCGGACTTCGATTTGGACGGGCTGAATCTGAGTGCAGCGTCCGCGAACGCTATTCTCAGCGTCGATGCTGCGGAAATTGAAGTCGATGCGCGCGACTCGCAGACTCTGCTCAATCTCGTGGGTTCGACTGTTCCCTCGGAGATCTGGGCTGAGAACGCCGAAACAATCGACAAGTGCGGACAATAATTCGTAATAATATCGTCACCGAATTTGGTCAGGATTCGCCCGCTCCAACGGGTAAATTCAGACCTATGCACCGACCCTTGATCAACTCTGCGGCACGCCTTTTAGCCCCCGCGGTGCTTCTCGGTGTGACACTTGCGGGGTGTGCGTCGACAGCGGAGCCGACGACAGCCCCCACGACCACAGAATCGGCTTCGCCGAGCGAACCGACTGTCGAACCGACAACTCCCGTCGTCACCGAAACGTTCGCGATGCCAGCCGATTGCACCGAGATTTTGCCTCCCGCAAACATCGCTAAATTCGAGTCCGATGAAATCGTGCTGTTGGCCGGTCCCGGCGGAAAATACGGCGACGAACTGATCACCGACCCGACGCCGGAAACCGTTGCAGGAGGAATCTCCTGCTACTTCGGCGTCGACAACGAAGACATCAACGCCCTCTCCGTGTCCTACCTCGTTTCTGCGGTGTCGCTCGATGCGACAACCCGCGCCGAAGTCATTTCCGACCTCACGGCGCAAGGACTCGTGCAGTCAACAGACGAACGCGGTGACATCTCGTTCGGTGTTTTGGGCGGAAGCGCGGGTCAAACGACCGCGAACTACAACATTGTCGCCGTCGACTCGTGGATTTCGGTGATTTCATCCAAGGGTGGGGAGAAGGCGTTTCTCTCGGCCGTAAAACTCGCCGACGCGGTCCACCTCAACACCTACGAATAATTCGTGACGTCTGACCTGCTGGCGGGGGTCCATCCCAGTTGGCTCACCGCGTTCGACCGGGTGTCTCCGGTGTTGACGGACATCGGTGAACTCATCGAAACCGAGCGCGAAACGGGGCATGCGATTGCCCCCGATTTAGCCGACATTTTTCGTGCCTTTCGCCAACCTCTCGACTCGATCCGCGTTGTCATTGTTGGCCAAGACCCCTACCCGACCCCCGGACACGCGGTGGGGCTCGCGTTTTCGACTGCCCGAGACGTGCGCCCCATTCCCCGAAGCCTCGCGAACATCTTTCGCGAATTGCACGACGACCTCGGCATCGAACCGTCGAGCCACGGTGACCTGTCGCACTGGGCCGCCCAAGGGGTCCTGTTGCTCAACACGGCGCTGACCGTTCGAGTCGGCAGCGCCGGGTCCCACCGCGACTGGCCGTGGAAAGACATCACCAGCGCAGCGCTGCAGGCACTGGCGGACCGAGGCGACCCGTTGGTCGCGATTCTGTGGGGTCGCGACGCCCAGTGGTCACGACCGTTCTTGCCCGGCGTCGCCACCGTCCAATCTGCTCATCCCTCGCCGCTCTCGGCACACCGTGGTTTTTTCGGCTCGCGGCCGTTCTCACGCACCAACGCGTCGCTCAGCGCGCAGGGCTCATCACCCATCGACTGGCAGGTTTAGAATCGCAGGCATGAGCGCTGTGGTGTTTCGACCCGTAACCGGTGATGATGTTGCCACCGTGCTCGACATCTACAACCACTACATCCACACCTCGACGGTCACCTTCGACCTTGACCTGTGGTCAGAGCACGACATGGCCCACAAGATAGACGCGGTCGCGGATCTCGGGATGCCTTTCGTCATTGCGGAACGGGACGGGGATGTCGTCGGCTACGCCTACCTGTCAACGTTCCGTGAGAAAGCGGCCTACAACACCACGATGGAGAACACCCTGTATTTGCGCGACGACGCGCGCGGGTTGGGACTTGGTCGTTTGCTGTTGGCCGAGTTGATGCGGCTCGGATCGGAATCCGGGGTTCGCGAGGTTATCGCCGTCATCGCCAACACCGCCGACGCGGCACCTTCAATTCGGCTTCACGAGAACGCGGGATTTGTTCGCGTGGGTGAGATGGACCGAGTCGGTCGAAAATTCGACGAGTGGGTCGGTGTCGTGATGATGCAGAAGTCCCTCTCCCACGACTAGGTCCTTTCGTTACGCAATGTTTCACCCCGGCTAGTGCCACCATTGCGCTCTCTCTACGGTGGTGGGTAACCCAACCGAAGGAGCCCACATGTCGTGGAAGTTTGAAACCCAACAGATTCACGCGGGTGCGGACCCGGACCCGGCAACAAATGCCCGTGCCGTACCGATCTTCCGAACCACCGCGTATGTCTTCAACAACTCGGATCACGCGAAAAATCTTTTCGCGCTCGCCGAGTTCGGAAACATCTACACCCGCATCATGAACCCGACGCAGGACGTCGCCGAAAAGCGCCTCGCCGCACTCGAAGGCGGAACAGCCGCACTCTTCGTGGCATCGGGCCAGGCGGCAATTACTTACGCCGTTTTGAACATCACGCAGGCCGGCGACCACATCGTGTCCTCGTCGAACATCTATGGGGGCACCTACAACCTGTTCCACTACACGTTGGCCAAACTCGGTATCGAGGTAACGTTCGTCAACGACCAGGACAACATCGACGAATGGAAAGCCGCAATTCGACCCAATACCAAACTGTTGTTCGGTGAGTCGATTGCCAACCCGCGCATCAACATCCTCGACATCGAAGGGGTCGCCGAGGTTGCCCACGACGCGGGTCTCCCCCTGATTATCGACAACACCATCGCAACCCCGTACCTCATTCGCCCGTTCGAATTCGGTGCCGACATCGTCGTGCACTCGGCCACCAAGTTCCTCGGAGGACACGGAACTGTCGTCGCGGGCGCAATCGTTGACGGCGGAAAATTCGCCTGGTCGAAGAACGTCGATAAGTTCCCCGGACTCACCGAACCGGACCCGTCGTACCACGGTGCGTCGTACACAACCGTCCTCGGTGACGCGATTGCCTACGTGATCAAGGCACGAGTGCAGTTGCTGCGCGACACCGGCGCCGCAGTTTCTCCTGACAACGCATGGGCAATCCTTCAAGGGATCGAAACACTGTCTCTGCGCATAGAACGCCACGTCGAAAATGCGATTGCGGTTGCGCGGTGGCTCGAAGCGCACCCCGATGTCGCGAACGTATCGTATGCGGGTCTCGAATCAAGCCCGTGGCACAAAGCCGCACAAAAGTACGCTCCCCGGGGCGCCGGTGCGGTGTTGTCGTTCGAGCTCAAGGGCGGCGTCAATGCCGGTCGGGCTTTGGTTGAGTCGACCGAATTATTCAGCCACGTCGCCAACATCGGTGATGTGCGCTCGCTGATCATCCACCCCGCGTCGACCACCCACTCACAGTTGTCTCCGGAAGAACAACTGAATGCGGGTGTCGCACCAGGGCTTGTCCGGTTGTCGGTCGGACTCGAGCACATCGATGACATCATCGCCGATCTCGAATCCGGCTTCGCCGCGGCGCGGAAAGCCAAGTAACACCCCCATCCGGGCGGGGTCGGGGCT